>JBBQGX010000001.1:0-78356 GCA_038323465.1 Minisyncoccia bacterium
AATTTTCTCCCTCTGCTCTTTCTCTTATTTAAAGCTCTCTCATTGGCTACACGAGGTGTGTATTTCTTGTGTAGTGGTGGGTAGTTACGTTTGATTTCTCTTGCTATGGAGGATACTGATCGATTAAGCTTGATTGCTATCAACCTTATGGACTTCTTTTGCCACAGCATTTCTTGGATTTTTTCACGTTCCAGAATGCTTAAATGCTTGTATTTCATACTTCTATTATACAGAAGTGTTGCACTTACTTATTGAACTAACAAAATCCCCTACTCTTTCGAGTAAGGGATTTTGATTTGATAATTAAATTATCTGTTTGCACGGAAGCCTCCACCATTTTGTGGACGCTCTTCCATAGGACGAGCTTCGTTCACTGTAAGATTACGACCATCGTAATCTTTACCATCAAACATTGAGATTGCTTGCGCTGCATCGGCATCGTTTTCCATTTCTACGAAACCGAAACCTTTTGAGCGACCTGTCATCTTATCCATAATAATGGTTGCTGAAGCGACAGCTCCTGCAGCACTGAAATGAGCTTTAAGCTCATCGTTGGAAGTCTTATAAGGAAGACCACCTACATACAACTTTTTTGCCATATATGACAATATGCTTCTTATAGCGATACTTTCATATCCACTACTTGAAGAAAACTAATTTATAAATGTAATCGCTATTCCGATTTTCATCTACAGACCTCAATGTTTACACATGAAGAATGAAACTAATAACCAAGACATATCAAACTACTAGAGAAAATTATAACAGAAATAGGTAAATATAGCAATAAAAAAAATTAAACGTGCAAAAATTTTTATCCGTGTAGGGCACCGAAGTGGGTAAGGCGGGAAGAATTTTTGTACGGTTATTTTTTCTTAATTATTTCTTATTCTTCTTCGTCCTCTTCTCCTATCACTCCATTTGATAATGCCTCTATGATTTTTTGTATGTTTCCTTCCATTATCCCTGGTATATTTGACCATGATTGCTTGATTCGATGATCTGTAACTCTATCTTGAGGGAAGTTATAGGTACGTATTTTCTCGCTTCTATCATTTGTTCCAATTTGAGACTTACGATCACCTGCGTATTTTTTAGCATCTTCTGTATCTTTTATCATTTGGAGCTTGGAAGTCAACATCATCATCGCTTTCTCTCTATTTCCGAGTTGGGTTCTCTCTGTCGTACAACGGACATCCTCACCTGTTGGCTTATGAATAAGACGAACTGCAGTTTCCACTTTATTCACGTTCTGCCCTCCTGCACCACCTGAACGTGAGTATTCTATTTCAAGATCTGCGGGATTTATTATAATAGTTGTTTTTTTCTTTAATGGTAAGACCGCAACAGATGCAGTTGAAGTATGGATTCTTCCATTCTTTTCTGTTGAAGGAATACGTTGAACTCTATGAACCCCTGTCTCGTATCGAAGCAATTTGTAGACATCTTTACCTTTAACTTCGATAGATGCTTCTTTGTACCCACTCGCACTACTTAGAGATTCATTTAGAATTTTCCAATTCCAATTTTTTTCTTCTGAAAATCTTTCATACATATGAGCAAGTTCCCATGCAAAGAGTGATGCTTCGTCACCTCCTGCTCCTGCACGAACTTCTAAGATAATTTCATTAGGAAATTCTTCTTCCTCTCTTTCACTTTTTTCCATTTCTTCGAGTTGTCTTTCTATTGCTTCTTTTTGAAATTTAATATTTTGTAACTCTTCTTCTGCTAGATCTCTCATACTCTCATCATTGACAACAAGCTCATTTACTTTTTCTTCCTCCTTTAAAAGACGCTCATATTCATTTGCGAAGTAACTTGTCTTGTGATCTTTTTTCAATTGTTCTAAGTCAAAGTTCATATGTTTTTTTCCTCTCCCACTTAATAAGGGGGAGATGCTGAAAGCAGAGGGGGTCAGACCCCCCTCAATCCTCCCTTTATTAAAGGGAGGAGGAAAATACTGAATTACTATTTTTTTGTTTTTCCAGATGCGGCTGCGCGCTTCTTGAAGCGGTCAACACGACCGGCAGTATCGAGAACTTTATCATTACCTGTATAAAAAGGATGACATTGACTACAGATTTCAACATTGATTTTATCCATAGAAGAACCAACCAGAAAAGTTACTCCACATGCGCAAGTTACTTCTGCCTTACTATTATATTTTGGGTGTATATCTTTTTTCATGATTTGGTTATATTATCACGATATTATTAGTTTTGCAACGGGTCAATATATTTGGATTGAATATTAATAGCTTTTTTCATAACAGAATCGCCGTAAAAGCTATTGTTGGGGGTTTTACTATCACATTTTCTTCCTGAGTAATATCGACAAGCCGCATTACGTTCACCTGTATAACTTCCTCCACCTCCCCCTAAATCAGTTAAATATATAGCTGAAGCCATAAATGCATCTTTGGCATACCAAGGATCTGGTGTATTTATTCCTAACATTTTACCTATACGGGTTTTTAATAATTGCCATGTTGAAGGGATAAATTGAGCTGGTCCCATTGCTCCTCCGTATCCTGATCCTCCTATCGGACAAGAAACTAGAGTTTTATAAGGATCTCTTCCTACTGACATTGTTATCTCAAAGAATGGCTTTACATCACGAGTGGGCTTCATGACGTTAAGAAATGCTTTACCACTTTTTGAACTCACACCCGAACCAGTGTCCATATTTGTAACATAACAAGATCCTTGATCTGTACCAAGATTACTTTCTTGAGTCAAAATAGCAAGCAAGAAAGCGGGACGTATTCCAGTTTTTGTTTCTGCTATCTTTGCATACTCAAGTGCTTTTTCAAAAGGAATAGCACCTGCATCACGAAGGTTGAAAAGCATAGATAATATTTCTGATCGTCTTTTGGCTTTTTCAGCAAGAAGTTTTTGATATTCATTTTCTTTATCTTTACTGATAGAAAGAAGCTCTTGTTTATCTTTTTCATTAGTTTCAACTTGTTTTTTTACATTTTCAAGTTGAACTTTTGTGTCGGTCTCTTTGTTTTTCTTTTCTTCTAATACCATTTTTTCTGATTCAGTTAAATTCTTTACTCCTCTAATTTCATCAACAGATTTTTGAATTCCTTTCTTGAGAGAAGCAAAAGCATCGATATCTCCATATGCTTCTGAAATAGTCGTTTGGGAAAGAATAAGAGCCAAGATAGTTTTGTCATCCATCTCTCTATTTTTACGAATTAATTGAGCCAGTGATTCTTTTATATTGTCTATCTTTGTATTGAGAACATTTATTTGTTTACTTTTTTCAATTATCTCTCCACCAAGTTTCTTGATCATCAAATTTTTAGCCTGAATGTCTAATTTAGACTTTTTAATTTGAGTGACAAGAATAGAAATATCTCGAGATAAGGAAACTGATTGTCCTTTTTGAGTAGAAAGTTCTTTTTGTTTTTGAGCTATTTCTTCCTCTAGGCCTGAGAGCTCTTTCTCAAGCCTAGCACGATCTGCTTGGGCATTTTCTAGTTCTTGACTAGCTAAAGCTTGTGGGGCTTTATGAATAATGTTTCCAAAAATCAATGTTGTTATAAATATTAAAGAAAAAAAGTATAGAATGTATCGATTCATATTCTTATTGTAGCACAAAAACACCTTCGAACCAAAAATAAAAATTCTCACAAAAAAAATAAACATAAGAATTCTCATCCGTGTAGGGCCCCTCTGGGGTAAAGCGGTAAGAATTTTATGTTTATTTTTTTTGTTATTAAGTTCTATTTTGCTGGTATTTCTTCTACAACTTCTTCGTCTTTGCCTTTCTTTTCTACTTCAATAGCAGATAGATCGACAACAACTTCTTCTTTCTCCTCTTTTGCAGCAGCAACGAGTGCTACTACTTCACCACCTTCTGTTATCATTTTCACACCTTTTGGTAATACGATGTCTTTAACATGGATTACATCATCAAGTGTTATGATTCCTGTAACATCAACTGAGATAGAATGTGGTAGGTCTTTTGGAAGAGCTTCTACTTCTACTTCGTGGATAACTTTAACTAGAGTACCTAGTCCATCTTTCTCGGCTTTTGCAAGACCAACGAATTCAAGTGGTACAGCGACTTCGATAGATTTGTTCATGTCGATAGCTAGAAAATCTATATGTATAGGAAATCCTTTAATTGGATCAACTTGTACTTCGTGAATTAAAACATCGACTTTAGACACCTTTTCTTTTTCTGTTGCAGTTCCTATTTCAAGTAATATAGTACTTGTTTCCCCTGCTATTTTTAATACTTTAGCAAAAGTAGAGCCTGGTACGGAAACAATAGTGTTTTCCACTCCAGCGCCATAGACTACAGCAGGAATCATACCGTTATTTCGTATGACTTCAAGCTTTTCTGTCTTACTTCGCTTTGTTGCGGTTAATATATTCATAGTTGAAATAATAACACTAATTTATGTTTTTTGCAAATAAAAATTTAGGATTTTTTACGCCAGTTTATTTCAAAAGAGATAGAATACTTGTCTGGAATAGACCATTTGGAAAATCTGAAACATAAAAACTGAAATTTATTTTCAGAAATTTTCCCGAATCCGAATCTATTTAAAGTGAGTTCTATGTCTATAACCATGTAGTTTATATTATAAATTATTAAATAATTTAAGTCTTGCTTCTACTACCCTCTCTATGGCTTCTACTGCGGGTGCTAGTATTTTGTAAGGGGCGACTTCGTTTGGATTTTCATCTAGATATTTTTTGATAGCGTCTTTGTAGGCTACACGAATTTCTGTATTTATATGAACAACAGATATCCCTGCAGTTATTGCAGCTTTAAAATCTTCATCAGATATTCCAGAACCACCATGGAGAACAAGAGGCACTCCACAAGCAATTTTTATATCATTGATTCTTTGTATATCTAGTTTTGGATTGCCTCCTTTTACCATTCCGTGAACATTACCAACAGACGGTGCTAGCATATCTACTCCTGTAGCCTCTACAAAGGCTTTTGCATCTTCTGGTTTTGTCATAGTATCTTCACTGACACCTTCTGGTATAGCTTCGAGTAATTTAGAAGAAGAACCGATAAATCCGAGTTCAGCTTCAATCAAGATATCTCTATTTTCTCTTGCTGATACTTCTCTTGCATAGTCTACGCATTTTTTTGTAAGAGCAACATTTTCATCTTGTGGTAACTTAACTGCATCGATAATACAAGCATCATATCCTACATCAATAACACTTTGAACTTTTTCAAAACTATAATGATGGTCAGCGTTTAGAAAAATCGGATAATTATCTCGCTCTCGTATCATATTTACAAGAGTCGCGACTTCATCTCTACCGATGAAGTTTTCTTCACCTTCAGAAACTCCAATAATCACAGGTAGATTTAACTTCTTTGCTGCATTATAAATACCATGCAAGCCTTCAATATTTGAAATATTAAAATGCCCAATAGCCACACCTTTTTCACTTGCTTCTTTTATATATTCTCTAAGAGTTTTCATATTTAAAATTATAACATATCGTGATATAATTAAAAACATGGATAAACAAATTGATTTTCTAGCTATCGGCGATATCGTCGCTGAGCCATTTATTAAAATTACAGATGCAGAAGCTAATTGTGATCTTCAAGGTAAGAATTGTAAAATATGTTTCCGTTTTGGTGAGAAAATTCCTTATGAATCTGCAGAGATATGTTATGCTGTCGGAAATAGTCCAAATGTAGCAGTAGGTGTCAGAAAACTAGGAATAGATTCCCATCTAATTTCTTATGTCGGAGATGACAATATTGGAAAATTAAATATTGAATCTCTAATGAAAGATGGAGTAAATGTCGATTATATTAAAATAGTCCCTGGGATGGACTCAAATTATCACTATGTTCTTTGGTATGAGTCAGAGAGAACAATATTGGTTAAACATACAGAATTTCCCTATTCATTTGCGCAAGATATACCACCTGCAAGATGGGTTTATCTCTCATCGCTTGCTTCAAATTCAATAGAATATCATAAAGAGATAATTAAATATTTTAATAAATATCCCGATACAAAGTTAGCATTTCAACCTGGAACTTTTCAAATCAAACTTGGTTATGAAGAATTAAAAGAGATATATAAAAGAACAGAGATACTTTTTTGTAACGTAAGTGAAGCGAAAAGAATTTTAATAACAGAAGAAGACAATAAACTTGTTTTAATGAAAAGCTTAAGAGCTCTTGGTCCAAAGATTGTGATAATGACAGATGGATTAAATGGTGCATATCTAGATAATGGAGAAGATATTTTATTTGTATCTGTGTATTCTACTACATCAATAGAATCAACTGGTGCTGGAGATGCTTTTGCTTCGGCTACTATAGCCGCACTTCTTTTAGGAAAAGATTTAAAAGAAGCATTATTGTGGGGGCCAATAAATGCAATGTCTGTAGTCGGACAAGTTGGTGCACAAAAAGGACTTCTTTCTATTGAAAAACTTGAAGAATATTTATCAAATGCCCCAGAGGATTATAAAGTAACTAAAATTAATTAATATTAAAAAATGATTGAACATTTAATAAAAAATATTTAAAAGAAAAACAGGCTAAATTTAGCCCGTTTTTCTTTTAAATATTTTTTCTACAGCTTCTATTATGTCATTAGTATCTAACCCATAATATTTTATAAGTTCCATTTCTGTTCCTGATTGCCCGTATTTATCTTTTACCCCAATAAATTCTATTGGTACTGGATAATTTTGTGCTAAACATTCAGCAACTGCCGATCCCATACCACCAGACACCTGGTGATCTTCTACTGTAATAATAGCTTTTGTCTCTTTTGCGAGAGAGATTACAGCTTCAGTATCTAATGGTTTGATAGTGGAGAGATTCATTACCTTGACTTTAAACCCTTTTTTATCCAATTCATATCCTGCAAGTAGTGCTTGATATAGTAATGGTCCAGTGGCGATTATTCCCACCTGTGCAAGTCCTTGCTCTGGGATAAATACTATTTGAGCTTTTCCTATCTCAAAAGGAGTTTCTTCTGTTGTTATTAACACTGCTTTATTTTTATCATTTCTATCTAGTCGTATATATGTCGGATGTTTAGTCTTGGCAGATGCTATGGTTGCTTTCTTGGCCTCGATAGCATCAGCGGGTGAGATGACTACCATGTTTGGAAGAACTCGCATGAGAGCAATATCTTCAAGACACTGGTGAGAACCCCCATCTGGTCCTACGTTGATACCTCCATGTGAACCGATGATTTTAACTGGTTGATTGTTGTAACAAATGTTGGTACGGATTTGTTCCCAATTTCTTCCAGGATTAAATATTGCATATGAAGCCATAAATGGAATCTTACCCATAGACGCCATACCACTGGCAACTCCTGCCATATTTTGCTCCGCTACTCCAACTTCTATAAATCGCTCTGGAAATTTATCAGCAAAGATATTCATCTTCACAGATTCTACAAGGTCAGCACATAGTCCTACAACATTTTGATTTTCAATTCCAGCTTGAAGTAAACCTTCTCCAAAACCAATTCGGATAGATTTTCTTTCAACGTCAGGATTGAAAACTTTTGTATTAAATTTGTGTATTTGATTTAACATATTTATTTAATTTTATTAATCCAAAAATAATAAAAATTAAACTCAGTGGAATGATTAAAAGAGATAATGGAAAGAAAAATCCCATCAGAGAACTATCATAGAAATTAATAAATTTTATTACTAAAGGTGTTGGTAAAGAAAAATTGATCATTAATAATAGTCCAATTATAATGAAAACTATTGAAGTCTTAAGTATTTTTTTCTTATTAATGATTTTTTGAATTTCAGTATTTTCTATTTCTAACGTTTTATAAAATAATATATGAATTAAATTATAAATTAATAAAATAATACCACTAAATATAGATGTAATTCCAATTAATATAATCAAAAAGTTACGAGAATCAATTTTTAAAAATAAAAATCCCATAATTATTAAAATTAACCATTTATTTTTTTTTATAATATTCATATATTATTTTATTTTTTTACTAATATTTCTAATTCTTTCATTGCTATTTCATATTCTTCTTTATTGGGAACTTTACCATGCCATTTATAATTACCTTCCCATTCTCTCACTCCACGACTTGGAATCGTCTTAGCTATTATTACAGAAGGTTTATGTTCTTCTATTTTTGCATTATAGATAGCATGATTAATCTCTCTGAAATCATGACCATTAATCTGATCAACGTGCCAATTAAAAGATTCAAATTTTGAAACAAGATCACCAAGTGGCATGACTATCTCAGTGCTTCCATCTATTTGAATATTATTTCTATCTACTATTAATATTAGATTATTTAATCTCATTTTTGATGCGAGCATGAGAGCTTCATAGTTTGCTCCTTCATCTAGTTCTCCATCTCCAATAAAACAATAAAATTTCTTATCTATACCATTTTCCATTTTTGATGCGATAGCCATACCTACGGCCTGTGAGAGTCCCTCACCTAAGGGACCAGAAGATGTTTCAAGCATTGGTAAGAATTCTCTGTGTGGATGACCCTGCAAACGAGAACCAAACTTGCGTAGAGTCTTTAACTCATCTATAGGGAAATATCCAGAGTGTGCCATAGTCGCATAAAGTACTGGGTTGATATGACCATTTGAAAGTATCACTCTATCACGTTCTAGCCAAAATGGATTTTCTGGTTGGTGTTTTAATACACCAAAATATAAATATGTAAAAATATCTGCCATTCCAAGTGCCCCTGCAGTATGTCCCGAACCTGCCAAATAAAGCATCTCTACAATACTCTTACGAATGTTGTTTGCTTTTATTTCTAACTCTTTTATTTTTTCGTCAGATATTGTTTCCATTAATTAAAATTATACTACAAATTTTCAAATTCTCTCATTGTTTCGCGTACATCAAAACTTTTCATTAAAGCAGATCCGACTATTAATCTATTGGCTCCAGCTTTTACCAATAATGGCGCTGTGTCTTCATTAACGCTCCCGTCAACACTGATTATGAGTTCTGGATATTTAAATCTTAAATCTTTAATCTGTTCTAATACCCTCACGTCAAATGATTCACCTTGGTGACCGATATGCTCTATCCCCATACATTGAACAAAATCAATATTATTTATAAATAAATCAAGAGTATTTATGGAAGTTGATGTATTTATAGCAATTCCGACATCAGTGGTGTCACGAGTATACATATCTAGTCCATCAAGGAATTCTTTGAATTTATTAATATCAGTTTGAGCTTCTAGATGGAAAACTACCCTCCTAGGTCCGAGTTTTAAATAAAAATCAAAGTTCTCGTATCCATCGCGGACCATTAGATCAAATTCAAAATCGAGTGTCTCCCAGCTAGGCATCCCCTCTTCTTCATTTAAAATATTCCCGACACTTTGTTCATCATCTCTGCCCATGGGCCATGAAGTAGAGTCTACAAATTTACCATCGCAAATATCTATTTGAACAATATTAGTAATCGAAGCAACCCTGGCAATTTTGTCATGTAAATCTCTAAAATCTTTTGCCAAAATGGCTGGTATTACTTCGGTCATTTTTTAGTAATAAATGGATAGTTATTAGTGAATAGAGTTAAACACTAAAATATCCTTAATTAATTATTAATTTCTTCTTGTTTAATTTCTTCTAATCTTCGAATGTGGCGTTCTTCACCAGGGAATTTTGTTTCAATAAATATCTTAACAGCTTCTTTTGCTTCGTCTTCTTTTATAAATCTGGCACCAAGAGAAAGAATGTTAGCATCATTATGTTCTCTCCCAAGCTTTACTATTTCAAGATTACCACCATAGTATTCTATCGCTCTCACACCGTCTATCTTATTTGCAGAGATTTGTTCGCCTTCTCCACTACCACCAAGAACTATACCAAGTGATTCTACATCATTTGCAACAGCCTCTGCGACAGGAATAATAAAGTCTGGATAATCATCATCACTATCCATCTCAAACGCCCCCTTGTCGCCTGTCTCATATCCAAGCTCTTTTAAATACTCTTTAATTTTTTCTTTGAGTTCATATCCTGCATGGTCACTTCCAATATAAATTTTCATACGTGTATATTATAACATTTAATTAAAATATATTATAATAGAAATATGCTTAATTTTCACAAATATGAAGGTGCTGGTAATGACTTCATAATGATAAATAATTTAAATAATAAGAATACAACTCTGACATCAAACCAGATAAGACAATTATGTGATAGACATTTTGGTATTGGAGCAGATGGTTTGATACTTTTACAACCATCAAATAATGCTGAATGTTTTATGGATTACTACAATAGCGATGGAACAATGGCCGAAATGTGTGGTAATGGTATCCGCTGTACAGCTAAATTTTTCTTGAGTCAGACTTATCCACGTGGAGAATTAAATATTGACACAAGAGATGGAATTAAAAAAATTATATGCAATAGTGATGATACTTACTCTGTAGATATGGGGGTACCAGTGTTCTCGCATTCGGACTTTCCGGGAGAGTCTACAATGCTAGAAGGCTACAATTTTAATTGTGTTTCTATGGGTAATCCACATGCAGTTGCAATGGTAGATAATCTAGACAGCATAGACTTAAGAGAAATTGGACCTAAAATAGAAAATAATAAAATCTTTCCAAAAAAGATAAATGTAGAATTTGTAGAAAAAATGAGAGAGAATTACTTCAAAGTAAAAGTTTGGGAGCGTGGATGCGGGGCGACACTCGCTTGTGGTACTGGTGCTTGTGCTGTATTTGCTACAATAAACAAAACTGCTAGGCAAGACCTAGCAACTTTAGGGGGAGAAATAACCTTAGAATTCCCTGGTGGAAAATTATTCTTATCACACAACGAACAAGACCACGTAATCCTACGTGGTCCCACTACTTTTGTATTTAAGGGAGAAATTTAATTACTTAACTTTTAATTGTACCAACAATAAGTCCAACTGAAACTACAGCAAGGGCGGCTATTATGTTGAAATTTACTCCAAAATTATTGGTAATAGCCCCCATTGAGTTGGTAGAAAAAAAAGATGCTAATAATAAAATAAAAATGAGCCAAAAAAAACCTTTAATAGAATTAGGTAATACACATCCAAATCCAAATATCCATTCTCCAAACGTAGTTTTTCTAAACCATTTTTTTTTATTATCATTATCTAGCCACTGTTTAAGTTTATTACCCATAAATGTTTATATAATTGTATTCCCTGTTTTAATAACGTGGTCGACGAGTGTATACGTATACCCCATTTCATTATCATACCAACCCATAACTTTTACTAGATTACCTCCGACAACACGAGTAAGCTCGAGATCTGCAATACAAGGATGACTTTCTCCGAGGATATCACTTGAAACTAGAGGTTCTGTTGTGATAGTAAATATCTTGTGCCAACGAGGATCATTTGAAGCCTTTGTTAGAATCTCATTTACTTCTTCTTTTGTAGTGTCACGTTTTGCAATGAATGTGATATCGACTATTGATCCTGCAGGGACTGGAACACGGATAGATATACCATCAAATAGACCTTTCAACACTGGAAATGCCTCGGTTACGGCTATAGCTGCACCTGTAGAGCTTGGAATGATATTCTGAGCTGCTGCACGGCCTTCACGCAAGTCTTTCTTGCTTGGGCCATCAACTAGTGCCTGAGTCGCAGTATAGCCGTGAACAGTATTGAGAATAGCTTTCTCTACACCGATTGCTTCGTGGAGAATTGCAATGAGTGGTGAAGCTGCATTTGTAGTACAAGAAGCATTGGAAGTGATATCACAAGTGCCAAATTTCTCTTCATTCACACCGAGGAGGATCGTCTCGCCGTGTACTGTACTTTCTGCACCCTTTGATGGGGCTGAGATCACGACTTTCTTTGCTCCACAATCAAGATGGAATTTTGCTTTATCAAACGAAGTAAATAGACCTGTAGATTCTACTACTACATCAATTTCTAAATCTTTCCAAGGAAGCTTTGTTGTGTCTTTCTCGGAAATAAATTTAACTTCTTTACCATCTATAACAAGATTTGTACCTTTTATCTCTATCTTATGATCCCAATTACGATAAACTGTATCGTGACGGAGTAGATATGCAAAACTCTCAATAGAACCGAGGTCATTGATAGCTACGACTTCAACCTCTGGATTATCCCAAGTAATTTTTAAAAACGCACGACCTATTCTTCCAAAACCATTTATTGCAACACATATTTTTTTATTTTCCATAAAAATATTATAACACCTTTAAGCTAATAATTCTTTTAATAATTTTTGAACAAGAGCGGGGTTGGCGGAGCCTTTTGTTTCTTTCATGATTTGACCAACTAGTGACATTATAGCATTTTCTTTACCACCTTTATATGTCGCAACAACAGCAGGATTGGTATCAATAACTTTTTGAACTATTTCTTTTAGAGCTCCTTCGTCATGATTTTGAATGAGTCCTCTTTCTTGCGCAATTTTTTCTGGAGATTCGTCGTTGAGAACAATCATAGCTAATATATCTTTAGTTGCACGAGATGATATCATATTATCTGCAACCATATTGATAAGTTCTGCAAAATTCAAGATATTCGGAAGTCGGACTTCCGAATTATTCTTTTTAAGCCCAAGATAATCAGAAGTAATATAGTTTGAAGCAGTTTTTATACTATTTTTTTCTTTTAAGATACTGGCAACTTTTTCAAACCAAGAACCGAGCTCTATATCTATTATGTAGCTTTCTATATCTTCATCTTTAATACCATAATCATTCCTATAGCGATTCCTTTTGGCTTCTGGAAGTTCAGGAAGTTCACTTTTTAATTTTTCTATATCAAATATTTTAGATAAATATAATTTTGGTAAATCTGGGTCTGGAAAATATCGATAATCATTAGCATTCTCTTTTACACGTTGACTAAATGTAGACTGTTTATTTTCATCCCAACCACGAGTTTCTTGAATTATTTCGCTTCCTCTTCCACTATCTAATAATTCTGTCATTCTTTTCACTTCATATTCAGCAGCTCTTTCCATCGCACGAAAAGAGTTGATATTCTTAACCTCTACTTTTGTGCCAAGTACTTTTTCATCTTCTGATATAGAAATATTTAATTCAACTCTCATCTGACCTTTATCCATATTCGCTTCAGATACTCCTAAATATCGGAGTACTGCTTGTAATTCTCTACCAAATTCACCTGCTTGTTTAGAGGTATGGATAACAGGTTCTGTTACTAGTTCCATGAGAGGTACTCCAGCACGATTAAAATCTACAAGAGAATAATCCCCTCTATCATGTTTACTTGTAGCTGTATCTTCTTCTAGATGTACACGAGTGATATCTACTCCTTTTAATTTACCACCAGAAACAATTGGAAACTTATACTGAGATATCTGATAAGCTTTTGGTATATCTGGGTAAAAATAATTTTTTCTATCAAATTCTGTAAAGTCAGCAATATTGGCACCGAGTGCTAGTCCAACCTTGATGACGCTCTCTACTGCTTTTTTATTTATAACTGGAAGAGTTCCGGGATGTGCCATACAGACTGGACAAATATTTATATTTGGTTTTTGCTCATCTGGATCATTTTTACATCCACAAAACATCTTTGAATTTGTATTTAATTCAGCATGGATTTCAAGCCCTATTGTTGTATAATATACTTTAGACATAGAGATAGTATAGCAAAATTTGTAAAATTTAAAAACCTAACTAAAGTCAGGATTTTAAATTTGTGCCCGAGGTGGGAATCATGAGTACATGTTCGGTCGGGCATATTTTTCTGCTGAAAAATTGCACGACCCTGCCTCCTGCCGACGCAGTCCGGCTTTCGATTTCCACATCTAAAAAATAAGCAATTCCCATTGCTTATTTTTTGCTGTGCCCGAGGTGGGAATCGAACCCACATCCCTTACGAGACACGATTTTAAGTCGTGCGCGTATACCAGTTCCGCCACTCGGGCAATTAACTTACAGATAATATAATTACATATTTTAATCTTTTTTACAACTTTATTTTTTAAACATAGTAGAAATTAATGAAGGTAGATATAAACTTGGATCTAAGTATGCTGTTAATGCAGATATGGGTTGAGTAAATATTTTTCCACCACAACTCTTACTTGGCACTGTAGCCACATTGACTCCATCTGAAGCATATACAGCTACATGTAAGTGTGGACCTGTAGAAGAGCCTGTATTTCCTGAGTATGCCACCACGTCACCTGCATTTACTTTATCCCCGATATTAGCTTTTATGGAAGAGAGGTGTCCATAAGTACTTGAGAGTCCATTGTTATATTTTATAAATACCCATTTACCAAAAGAAGCTCCTTTGCATGCAATATCTGTATCACCTGTACCCAACACTGTACCAGAAGCCATAGCCATAACTTTTGTGCCGATAGAAGCTCTAAAATCTAATCCATAATGGAATCTACCCCATCTAGACCCATAAGGGGATGTTATTATCACACTGCTTAGTGGAAAAGATAAAACACCTGAGCCAGATTTTGGTATAAGTTTAGGGTTCAAAATAAATTTTAATTGAGATTCATAATCAGATAAACTTTTTTCAAAAGCATTTTTCCTTTTTTCTGTTTCAGCTAAAAGTTTTTGGTAATTTGATTCTTTATTTTTAGTTTCTATAAGTAGTGTATCTTTTTCTTTTTTATTAGCTTCAATTTCAGCCTGTTTTTGAGCTAAACTGATTTTTAATTTATTTAAAGCTTCTTGCTCAGTTTCTTTTTTATTTTTTGTAACAGTTAGAACTTCTGTTTCAGTTGTAACTTTTTGAATTTGAAATTTAATATTATTATTTATACTAATAATATTATTATATTCCTGACTAGCTTCACTAATATTATTTTTTGACAATAATTTGAGTAAAAAAGTTTCATTATCTTGCTGATATAAACTTTTTAAAAATACTCCTAAATATCCTTTTACTTCTTTTATTGTATTATTATGTATAACAATTTCATCACTGAGTGAATTTATTATTATTCCTGTTGCATTAATTTTCTTTTGAGTTTGTGTTTTTTCAATCACCAATTTATCTCTTTTCAAGATTAATTCTTTAATAGCACTCGAGAGAGTCTTTTTTTGAGTACCTGTAATAGTTATTTGACCATTTAAGGCCTCAATTTGCTTATTTAACTGCTCAATTTGACTATTCGTTTCATTTATTTGCCCTCTAAGTTCATCAGCTGTTTGAGCAGATGAGTATTGTGAAAAAACTAAAATAGCCAACAGTACAATAAAAAATATGATGAATTTAATTTTCTTCATTACTTTTACTATTATAGCATTTTATAGACTTAATGTTGAAATCTGATGAAGTTCGGCTTTATTAGATTGTTAGTTTAATAAAGAGATAGCTTTATTTATTCGTTTGACTGTTTCTTCTCTACCTAAAATTTCTGATAAAATAAAAGGGTCAGGTGATTTATCAAGCCCTGAAAGAGCAAAACGAACAGGATGAAGAACTTGTCCTCTATTTTCTTTACTATTTGCAACCTTCATCAATAGATTTTTAATATCTTCAGAATTCCAATCACCCTCTTCTGCCCTCTCTATAACCTCTAAAACTTCTTTTAGATTATTTAATATAATTTCTTTTTTTGTATCTTTATAAATTAATTTATCTGCAAAATATTCGGGTTTCTTGTAAAAGAAATCGAGTTCTCCCTCATCTATCATATTCTTAATATCTCCAAATTTAGAGATGCGTTCAATAATAATAGGAATAATCTTTTTAATTTGCAATTCTTTTGGCAACCATTCAAATACATATTTTTCTAAATCTTCTTTTGAAAGTAGTTTAATGTGTTCTTTGTTTATCCAGTCTAGTTTTTCTTCACTAAAACCACCTCCGCTTATGTGTATGTGTTTAATATCAAAAAGTTCAACAAATTCTTCTTTTGTGAGTATTTCCTTTTTACCACCTGGATTCCATCCAATAAATGCAAGAAAATTTATCATAGCATCTGGTAAATAACCTTCTTTTTTGTATTCAAGAAAATCTTTTGCCCCATCTCTTTTCCCAAGTTTTTTTTTACCATCTGTTCCCATAATTGGAGGTAACATAACAAATTCAGGTCTTTTTATTTCTAGGGCATCATATATAGATAAAAATTTTGGAGTTGATGATATAAATTCATCTCCACGCATTATGTGGGTAACTCCCATTTCTAAATCATCTATAATATGTGCAAAATTATAAGTAGGATAACCATCACTTTTAATTATTACAAAATCATCAAGTGCCTCAGGCCCTGCTTTTAAGTGCCCACGTACAAGATCTTCCCATTCATAACTTTTTATATCTGTTACTTTAAAACGAAGTGGCATAGTTTGATCCCAAGCTGGTGGATTTTCTGGTCTATGATCACGATATAAAAATGGTCTTTTCTCTATATCAGCTTTTACACGAAATGCTTCCACTTCTTCTTCTGTGTATGGATCAGCATAAGCCAATCCTTTTTCTATTAAAACTTTTGCATATTTTTGGTAAGAATCTAATCTTTCTGATTGTTTATATGGTGCATTTGGTCCTCCTATATCTGGTCCTTCATCCCAATTAATTCCAATCCATTTAAGTGACTTAATAATATGTTCTATTGACCCTTCTACTTCGCGGG
This sequence comes from Minisyncoccia bacterium, assembly GCA_038323465.1. GTDB lineage: Bacteria > Patescibacteriota > Minisyncoccia > Phycocordibacterales > UBA9973 > UBA8515. Next base: position 16,616 of record JBBQGX010000001.1, read on the forward strand.
CTTTGTCGGTGTCTTCTATTCTTAGAATAAATGTACCGTTATTTTTCTTTGCGTAAGCCCAAGCATATAGAGCTGTACGAACATTCCCAACATGTATAAACCCTGTTGGTGATGGAGCAAAACGAGTTATCACTTTTTTATTATTTGTATTTTCCATAATTTTTATGATATTAATTCATGACTTTGGGCTATTTTGATAGCTTCTTCAGCAATTTTTAAAGCTGCGTCTGGAGAGGCAAATTTTAGAGCACTTTTTTTCATCAAAATGAGTTTTTCTTTGTTATTTATCATTTTATCAATTTCAGAAATAAGTAGATGAGGAGTGAGATTCCCTTCATCTATTACTTCAGCGGCTCCACTTCGGGCATAATTATAAGCATTTTTTCTCTGGTGATTTCCATTACTATTTGTGATAGGAATAATTATTGAAGGAATACCCCATGAAGCTATTTCAAATATCATTGAACCTGCTCGCGAGATAACAATTGTAGCGATCCCTGCTGCCATACGAGTAGCTAGATTATTCAAGTACGGCAAAGGAACATATCTAGTAATATTGTCATTATTCTCCATAACAAGTTTTGAACGACCTTGTACATCTTCGATATTGTTGATACCAGCTTGATGAATAATTTGATATTTAGATAGAAGATCAGGTAATACTTCAATGATTATGTTATTAATGATTTCAGCACCGAGAGACCCTCCAACAACTAATATAACTGGTAAGTCAGAAGTAAGTTTAAAGAATTCATAAGCTCCTTCAGAGTCACCGTGCAAAATATTTTTCCTTATAGGTTGACCAGTGAGAGCTGTTTTTTCTTTTGGTAAATATTCAATCGCTTCAGGCCATGAGATCGCGACTTTCTGAGCAAATTTGGCGGTCCAGACATTCAATCTCCCTGGGTATGAATCTGATTCATGAACAATCACTGGGATACGGAGCAATTTGGCGGCAAAGACAGCTGGAAAGGCAGCGTAACCACCTTTTGATATTATGACATCAGGATATATAAAAAACATACTAATCAAACCAAAAAACATACCTGTCGCAGTTTTAAATAAGTCAGAGATATTTCGGAAAGAAAAATATAAACGCATTTTACCTGAAGGAATTTGAACATAAGTAATACCATTTTCAAAAAGCATACGTTTGTCGTAAGGATGGTCGGACATATAATAAAGTTTCAAATCAATGATTTTCTGTTTATCAGAAACTTCCACAAGTTTTTCAGCAATAGCGATAAGTGGGTAAAAATGCCCACCTGTTCCACCCCCTGTAAGTAATATTTTCATATGTATAATTATAATTCATTTCTGGATTTTTTTCTAGTATAAATTTTTATTACTTAATTTTCTTTTGAAATTTAGAAATATTTAAAATAATACCCATTAAACCAATGTCAAGTAATAATGCTGTTCCACCATGAGATACAAAGACAAGTGGCACTCCTGTGAGTGGAAATACTCCTATAATAGAAGCAATATTCATAAATGATTGTGCTATTATCATCGTAATAATACCTATAACAAAAAGCTTTGAAAATGAGTCTGGAGCATAGTGAGCTATACGATATCCTCGCATTGCAAATGCAACATAGAGACAGATGAGTATAGATCCACCTATAAATCCCATTTCTTCGCCTACCACAGCAAATATTGAGTCTCCTTGTGGTTCTGGTAAGTAATTAAATTTCTGAATACTTTGTCCCAATCCTCTTCCTGCTATTCCTCCTGAACCAATAGCAATTAAAGATTGTTGAATTTGATAAGATGAAGTACTACCATTTTGGTTTGGATTTAAGAATGTAGTAATTCTACTTTTTAAATAAGGAGTTGTGAAAGCCAAAATTCCAAATAATAAAATAAAAATTGCAAGCATTCCTAGAATATATTTCCATGGAGTACCAGAAACAAAAAGCATTACAAGAGCTGTAGCTGTAATTAAGATTAAACTTTTTGTATCTGGTTGATTTATTAGAACAGCTGTTATTATTCCTAAAAAGATTATTAGAGGAATTAAACTAAAACGGATATCTTTTACTTTATTCTTCACCCAAGAAAGCCAAGCTGCAAAATAAATTACAAATCCAATCTTTAGAAATTCAACTGGTTGAATTGAGACACCAAAAATATTAATCCATCTTCGTGAACCACCATGAGCAAATCCTAGGCCTGGTACAAATACGAGTACTGTAACTATTATAGAAGAAATAAATAAAGGGAGAGAATATTGTCTCCAAAATTTATAAGGAATTCGGAATCCAAAATAAAGTGCTACAAGTCCACCACCGAGCCCAAATATTAATTGATTAAATATAACTCCATAAAATTTAGTTTCATTTTTATTTAAGATACCAAGGGACGCTGAAATAAACATTATCACTCCAATAACTAAGAGTGAAATAACTATCCCAAAAAATATTTTGTCAATTTTGTTTTTATTCATTTAAAACTTTTAACTTATAAGTGAAATAATAACACCTAGTGCTGAAGACATAATACCAACTATCCAGTAACGCATCGTCACTTTATATTTAGGCCAACCGAGAGCTTCAAAATGATGATGAAGTGGGGCAAAAAGAAATACCTTTTTACCATGACAAAATCTTCTTGAGGTCATTTGAATGATACCAGAAAGAGATGTGATAAACAAAGGAAAAGCAATAATTGGTAAAAGTAAGACTGTGTTTGTTAAAAAAGCAATAACAGAAAGAGTAACAGTTAATCCTATCATTCCTGTTTCTCCCATGTAGAATCTTGCCGGAGGGATATTGAACCATAAAAATGCTAATATTCCTCCAGTAATAACAGCACAAAACCCCGCTAAATTAAATTGGCCATTTAAAAATGCAATCAGAGAGTATGCCATAAAAATAGAAGATAGAACTCCACCAGAGAGCCCGTCTATTCCATCAATAACAGAAGTTGACCACATTGAAAACATTATAAAAATAAAGAATGGAATAAATAATAATCCTAATTTAATAAATCCAAACCATGGAATGTATAATTCTGAATATCCGAGTTTGAAATAAAACCACAAACTAATAATTAATCCTAATATCAAAATAATTCCTATTTTTATATATCTTAAAACTATTGGATCAGTTATCCATTTCCCTCGACCAAAAATTTGTAAAAAATCATCTCCTAATCCAATAAATGAGGCAATTATTAAAGTAAAAAAAGGTAATAAAGTTTCACTACGACTTATAAAATAAAAAGTATTTGTTGTATCACTATAGAATAAATAATCAATAATTTCAGTAATGGCAAGTGTTAATATTACTGAGATCCAAATAATAATTCCACCTGTTCGAGGAGTTGAGAGTTCAGATTTTTCATCATGTATTTTTTGAAAACCAGAAACTTCTTTATCGGGAATATTTTGAACTCGACCAACTCTGCGCCACATACGATATTTATAAAAATAATGCGTCGCAATTGGAGTTAATAAAACTCCAACAATAAATGAAATAATTGCTGGCAAAAAAACTTTAATTGCATTACTCATGATTTTCATCTTGATTAATAACACCTGAAAGTAAAGCGACGACTTGCTCGTAATTTGGTAAATCCTTAATTGAAGCTACTCCCATATATGTCAATGTTTCAAAAGTTGGACAATATAATACTCGACGATTATCTTTACTGTCCATAACTTTCTCCACTAATCCACGAACTAGCAAATTGCGTAAAATGAAACTAGAATTAACTCCTCTAACATAATCTATTTCACTTCGAGAAATTCTATTTTTATATAAAACAATTGACAAAGTTTCAAGCGATGCCTTTGAAAGTTCTTTAGTGATTTCATCTTTACGAATTGATTCTATAATAGATGATAATTCTCCAGTGATTCCAAGTACTACTTTGTCATCTTTCCTTACTAACACAAGACCACGTCCACTAAGTGACTGCTCTAAAATCTTTAATCCTTCTTCTATTTCATTTTCTGGAACATTCAAAAGCAGAGAGAGTGACTTAATAGAAACATCTTCTCCTTTATAAAATAGCAATCCTTCAATTTTAGACTCTAATGATATGGACATATTATTCTTGATTAATTGTTAATGTTTGTTTATTCATCTCTATATCACCAAAAGATGTATTTTGCATCACATCTATGATTCCTTCTCTTACCAATTCTAACATGGCTAGGAAAGAAACTATAATATGAACCTTGGCTTCTTCTTCATTTCCTGCACCGTGACTCTGTGAAAATTCTCGAAAAGATATATTTATAGCACTCTGGATACGTTCAGTTAATCCATTAATAAATTCATCAATATTTATAATCTTCTTTATTTCTATCTCAGGTAATTTATTTTCTTTTTTAGGTATTTGATTTAAAACGTCATTAATATGAATTGCCATAGATGAAGTAGTAATCACAGGATCTGGTGAAAAAAGTGGGTCACTCCATACTCTATCACAAGGCATAAAAATTATTTTTGCACCAAAGTTATTTTGAATATCGATACTAGCCGTTTTAATTATTTGATAAAGCCGTAAACGAGATTCTAGGTCTACAATCTTTTCTGTTTCATCATCTGTTAGTGATAGATTTGGTAGAAGTGATTTTGATTTGATGAGTATTAAAGTGGCAGAGATAAGTATAAAATAAGATACATCGTTTATATTTATATCAGAATTAGAAAGAGATTTTACATAAGCAATATAATCATTTGTTACATCTGCAAGCGAAATCTCATTAACAAAAAGTTTTCTATTTTCAATAAGAGAAAGTAGCAAGTCTAATGGTCCAGAAAAGGTACTAGTATTTACTTTATAAGTAGATTTTGAAATCCGTTCTTCCATATTATTTTTTATTTATACTTATCCCTAATTCTTTGAGTTGTTTTTCTGAAGCTTTAGAGGGTGATCCCATCATCAAGTCTTTACCTTCTCCGGTCTTAGGAAAAGCAATAACTTCACGAATATTGGGTTCATTTTCCATTAACATTACAATACGATCTATCCCCTGAGCACATCCACCATGTGGAGGAGCTCCAAACTCAAAAGCAGTTAAGAGATGACCAAAACGTGCCTCAATTGTTTCTTTATTTAAACCAAGTAATTCAAATATTTTATTTTGTAATTCACGTTGATGAATACGAATAGAGCCACCACCAAGCTCATAGCCATTTAGTACTATATCATAAGCATTAGCTCGAGCGAGCAATGGATCAGTTTCAAGTAAATAAGCATCTTCATTTTTTGGCGAAGTAAATGGATGATGAACAGCTTGAATTCCACCCTCACTATTTTTTTCAAACATTGGAAAATCAACAACCCAACAAAAAGCCAGTAGATTAGAATCATTTTTATCAATTCGTAAATCTGGTTTATCGTTGCCATATTTTTCCATTGATTCTTTGTAAGTCAAACGAGGGAAAGGAATTTCTTGAATTTTTTTTCCTGGGTATACACTTTGGACCATTTTGATAAACATATCCTCAGTATAATTAATTACTTCTTCTTGATCTACAAAAGACATCTCGTAGTCTAGCTGTGTAAACTCTGGCTGTCTATCACCTCTTGTGTCTTCATCACGCATACATTTTGCTATTTGAAAATATTTTTCAAAACCAGCAACCATAGCCAACTGTTTAAATTGTTGTGGTGATTGTGGAAGAACATAAAAATTACCAGGTTCAAGTCTGGAAGGAACCAAATATTCTCGTGATCCTTCTGGTGTTCCCTTTGTCATTATAGGTGTTTCAATATCAAGGAAATCATTTTTATGCATATGATCACGAAAGAATGTTACAATCTTATCTCGCATTTTAATATTTTTTTGCATTCTTTCTGAACGAAGATCTAGGTATTTATATTTCATCCGAAGATCCTCGGTTACACCAATTGTATTTTCGTTAATCGAGAAAGGCGGAGTTTCTGCTTTATTTAATATTTTTATTTCAACTATTTCTAATTCTAGATCACCATTTAAAATTCCCTCTTTTATATTTCTTTCTGGTCTTTTATTTACTTTTCCATTTACTTTGACAACAAATTCGCTACGTAAAGTTTTGCCAATTTCCAGTGTTTCTATATAATTTGGTAAAATTACACCTTGCACTTTTCCAGTCATATCACGAAAATCTAGGAAAATCATTTTACCTTGATCACGCCTGACATCTACCCAACCTGAAATACTAACCATCGATCCAATATTTTCTTTTAAATCTTTAATGTATGTACGTTCAGTCATATGTTTAATAAATATATTTAATAATAATTAATGAAGATCTGTAGCGATTATGAACTCATAAGGTACTGATATAATAAACGTTATAGCAACAAGGACATAATATATTGGAGTAAATAGATACCAAACTATAATATCTTTTTTTTTCATTCCAAAATACCACTTTTGAACTTTGGTATGAATAATATTGATAGGCCAATATATAACACCAAACACTATTGTGAGTAATATACGAATGTATTTCATACAAATTATTGAGTTAGTCCTATATTATTTCGGACTATATCCATTTTATTTTTAATATGAACCTTTGCTTTACCAGCACCTTCTTTTAAAATTTTTAAAACTTCATCTTTATGATTTTCATAATAAACTCTCTTTTCTCTCATAGGGGAAATATATTTAATTATATCTTCATAAAGTAAATCTTTCAATTCTTTGTAACCAGTAATATTATTTATATATTTTTCTTTCAAAACTTTAACTTCATTTTCATTAATTAAAAGTTTATGTATAGCAAAAATATTACAAGTATTAGGATCTTTCGGTTCGTTTGGAGATTTTGAATCTGTTACAATACTCATGACAGCTTTCTTTATCTCAAGATCTGTTCCAAAAAGTGGAATGGTATTACCGTAATTTTTTGACATCTTTCTTCCGTCCAATCCTGGTACAATAGCCACCTCTTCTTGTATTAAAGGCTCGGGTATTTTAAAAGTATCGCCAAAAATTTTATTAAATTTTTGTGCAGTATCACGAGCATACTCTACGTGTTGTTTTTGGTCTTGACCTACAGGAACAACGTCGGCATCTTGAATTAAAATATCTGCTGCCATTAAAATAGGATAATCAAAAAGTCCAACAGTCGCTTCTTTTCCATTTTGTTTAGCATCTTTATAAGCAGTTGCTCTTTCTAAAAAAGGCATAGTCGTAATACAATTAAAGTACCATGTAAGCTCTGTTACTTCAGGAACATCAGATTGTTTAAATAAACAAACTTTTTTAGGATCGAGACCACAAGCCAAATAATCCATTGCAACGTTAAGTATATTTTGAGATAAAATTTCTTTATTTTGAATTGTAGTTATTGCATGTAAATCAGCAATAAAAATAGTAGACTCATATTTGTCTTGTAAATCGACAAATTGTTTTATAGCCCCAAAATAGTTTCCTAAATGAATTATTCCTGTAGGTTTAATCCCTGATAATGATCTTTTCTTCATATATATCTTATAATACCAAAATACAGAAAGTTTTGCACATATTACACACAGACTTATCCTAAAATCAATATTTGTAATAATTTTTCCTGTGATACAATAAGCTCTATGGCTACAGATAAAAAAACAAATTTAAGAGTTCCTCCTCAAAGTATTGACTCTGAGAAAGCTGTACTTGGGTCTATAATGCTCCGACCTAGTGCGATTCATGAAATAAACGATGTGGTAAATGTTGATTCTTTCTATGCAAATAAACATTCTCAGATTTATAAAATAATGCTAGAACTCTCAAGTCGTGGAGAACCTATCGATCTAGTAACGATGTCTCACAAGTTAACAGAAAAAGGATTACTAGATTCTATCGGTGGTAATAATTATCTTACTGAACTGACCAACTCCGTCCCCGCTTCTACAAACATCAAATACTACGCAGATGTTGTAAATAAAAAACATTTATTAAGAAAGATTATTGATGCCGGCTCAGATATATCTGAGCTTGGATTCAAAGATGAAGTTGATGATGTTTTCGAAATTCTCGATCAGGCTGAAAAAAGAATGATGGGGATCAATAGTAATACTTCAGGACATGCTTTTACTTCTATGAAAGAAAGTCTTCCTGAAGCTTGGGAGCGACTCGAGCGTCTACATGAGAGTAAAGGTGAACTTCGTGGAGTACCGACTGGATTCCACGATCTCGACCAGTATCTCTCTGGACTTCAAAAGTCTGACCTCATAATCATCGCAGCACGTCCTTCAATGGGTAAAACAACTCTGGCTCTCGATATCGCTCGTCAGGCAGCACTCAATCACGGTACTCCGACAGTCATATTCTCTCTTGAAATGAGTACTCAGCAACTAGTAGATAGAATGCTAGCGGCCCAATCGAAAGTCAATGCCTGGAATCTACGTACTGGAAACCTATCTACTGAAGGTGAATTTTCAAAAATTCGTGATTCTCTTGATAGTTTATCAAAAGCTCCTATCTTTATCGATGACCTCGCTGGTAACTCCATAGTTCGTATGCGTTCGGTTTGTCGTCGTATTCGTGCTGAACATGGTATAGGACTAATCATCGTCGATTATTTACAACTAATGTCAGCTTCAAAAAATTATGACAATATGGTCAACCAGATCACTGAAGTCTCAAGATCACTAAAAGCTCTAGCCAAAGAATTCGATGTACCAGTTATAGCTCTATCACAACTTTCTCGTGCCGTGGAGAGTCGTGGGGGCCGTCCAAGATTGTCAGATCTTCGTGATTCTGGATCTATTGAGCAAGATGCCGATATCGTAATGTTTATTCACAGGGAAGATAAGGGTAAAGATGAGAGTGAGAAAACTAATATTTGTGAAATCTTAATTGAAAAACATAGAAATGGTCCAGTGGGAAAAGTTGATTTATATTTCGATGAGAAAGTTACTTCATTCCTTTCTATAGATAAATCAGGAATTAATCAATTCACGCCACCAGATAGAGGTGCTGGGATGGAACAATTTTAATTATGAACCCAATAGAAAAACTTACAGAACATTTTAAAGAATTTCCTGGTATTGGAGAGAGACAGGCCAAGCGTTTTGTGTATTTTCTTTTACATAAAAACCCAAGCTATGTAAAAGAACTTGGTGATAAAATATTGGATATAAAAAATACTATTCACCAATGCCCTTCATGTTTCCTCTTTTTCCAATCAAAACAAGATCAACTTTGTGATATTTGCAGTAATTCAAAAACGGACAAGACTTCCCTACTTATTGTTGAAAAAGATGCAGATTATGAAAATATAAGGAGAAGCAAAAACTATAATGGTCTTTATTTCATCTTAGGTGGACTTGTACCTATAGTTACAAAGGAAACACCAAACTATATTCGCATTAAGGAATTGACTCGTAAAATAGAAATAGAAGCTAAAAAAAATAATTTGAAAGAAGTTGTAATAGCTCTCTCATTAAATCCTCAAGGTGAACATACTGACATGTATCTTCGTGAAATACTATCATCACCTGAGAAGAAATATAATTTTAAAATAGTCTCTCTTGGACGCGGACTTTCTACTGGTACTGAACTCGAATATTCAGACTCTGAAACAATAAAAAATGCACTGAGAAATAGAAGTTAATAAATAAAAAATAGCCCCTCGTGAGCTATTTTTTATTTATTTAATTGCGGAAATTTTTACTTCTATAAAAGGTTGTCTATGCCCGTTCTTTTTCAAGTATCGGCTTTTTTGTAGATACTTTACTACTTTGACAGTTTTATGCTTGCCTGCTTTTTGGAAAAGTGATTCTACTGTAGCATTTGCGATATATGGTGTTCCGATTGTTGTATCTACCCCATTATCAACAAGTAAAACCTTGTCAAAAATGATTTTATCACCGAGTGTAAATTCTCCATCAAGCTTTTCAACCTTTAGAACATCTCCAACTGCGACCTTATACTGCTTACCACCTGTAAGTATTACAGCAAATTCTTTGCTCTCTATTTTTACCTTTTTAATTGTTTTTTTAACTGTTGCCATAACAGCCCATATAATACACAAAAGTTGGCAAAAATGCAAGCCTGGCTGTATACTAGAAGAATATGATTTCAAAATACATATACAAAGAACTAAATTGGATAGATTTAGAGTCTCCCCAAGAAGAAGAGTTAATCCATATTTTGGAACAATATAGGATTCCGTCTAATATTAAAGATAAAATACTGGCAAAGAATTTAAACGAAACAATAGATATAAATGATGATTCTATAGTTGTTTTTATTAAAAATAGTATAATATTTATTGTAAACAATAATCTTGTTTTAACAATTCATCACAAACCTATTGAGGCCTTTGATCAATTCTCAAAAGAAATGGAGCTAGATATTAATGGTAACAAAAAAATAAGTAGTCATAAATTATTGTTCGCTTATCTACTAAAAAATTTATATACAAGTTCGCAAGATCAATTAATAAATAATGAAAATCAAATTATAAAATTAAAAAAAAAGATCAAGTTAAATCATAGGAAAAATATACAAATGTTGATTGTTATTTTAATATTATTTATATCTTTAATACTATCTATATGGCTCTAAAAATATACAATACCCTAACAAGAGAAAAAGAAGAATTCAAACCAATTAATCCCGACATGGTTGGAATGTACACTTGTGGTCCAACAGTTTACAACTATGCTCATATAGGCAATCTGCGTACTTATATCTTTGAAGATGTCTTAAAACGCGTCCTAGCTTACAATCATTACTATATTAAGCATGTAATGAATATAACTGATGTCGGACATCTGACTGGCGACCGAGATATGGGTGAAGACAAAATTGAAAAAGAATCAATTAAAGAAAATAAAAGTGCTTATGAAATAGCCGAATTTTATACAAACAAATTCAAAGAGGATTTAAATAGTCTCAATATTATGTATCCTGATATCTTTTGTAAAGCTACTGACAATATTGATGAACAAATCGATATGATAAAAGTACTTGAACAAAAAGGCTTCACATACAAAACAAGCGATGGTATTTATTTCAATACAGCAAAAATAGCAAATTATGCAAAACTTTCTCATCAAAAGTTAGATGCACTTTATGAAGGTGCTCGGATAGAGATAAATCAAGAGAAAATAAATGCGACGGACTTTGCTCTCTGGAAATTCTCCCCCACCGAAACCAAACGCCAAATGGAATGGGATAGTCCATGGGGTGTTGGATTCCCTGGTTGGCATGTAGAGTGCTCTGCAATGAGTATTAAATATCTCGGTGAGCATTTTGATATACACTGTGGTGGTGTTGATTTTATAAATCTTCACCACAGCAATGAACTAGCTCAATCAGAAGCTTATACAGGAAAAGAACCTTGGGTGAACTACTGGGTTCATGGAGAATTCTTAAACATGAAAGACGGAGAGAAGATGGCAAAGAGTACTGGCAACTTTTTAACTATTAAAAGTGAATTTTTAGATAAAAATATCAATCCCTTGGTATACCGATTTGCCACTTACTCTGTGCATTACAGAAAACAGATGGAATGGAATGAGGAAATACTGAATGCCGCAAATAATGGTTATATAAGTCTCATAAATAAAATTAAAATTCTCGGAGGTGAGATAGGAGAAGTAAATGGTGAATTAAAAGAAAGATTTCAAGATAATATAAACGATGACTTAAATATGCCCAAAGCACTAGCAACAGTTAGTGAGGTCTTCAAATATGGTATTTCAAATGCTGATAAACTAGCTACTTTACTTGATTTTGATAAAGTTTTAGGTCTTGGGTTAGATAATCTTAAAAAGGATTCTATCCCGGAAGAAGTAGAAAAATTAGCAAAAGACAGACTCATTGCTCGCTCAAATAAAGATTGGCTAAAAAGTGACGAACTCCGAGAACAGATAAAAAGTTTGGGATATGAAGTAAAGGACGTAGAGCAAGGATATGAGATAATTAAATTATAATTATTAATTAGTCATTAATAATTACTAAATAGCATTTAATTCCATATAGAATTGTGAGCCTTTGCTTAGGCCTTCTGATTCTACCCAGACACGGCCACCGTGGGCTTCGGCTATTTCTTTTGTCAGATACAATCCGAGTCCGGAGCCTGATGTATTCATACGAGCGCCATCACCACGAGCAAATTTCTGGAAGAGTGTCGCTTTTATTTCAGGGGTCATACCCATACCAGTATCTAAAACAGAAAAGATAACTTTATCAGCTAATTTTTTAACAGTAACATTTATCTCCCCTTCTTTTGTGTATTTAATAGAGTTATCAATAAAGTTTAGAACAACTTGACGAATCTTTTCCTTGTCTCCATTTACCATACAAGTATTCCCTTCGCATTCATTTTTGAAATTTAATTTAAGTCCTTTATTATTAGCTGTGATAGATAAATCCTTTGTCATACTACCTGCTACCTCTGATAGCTCAAATGGTGCCATCTCGTACTTCATTCCACCCTGTTCTATTTTTGTTACATTAAGCAAATCCTCGACTATCTTCATCAAATTCTGGCTTGATTCAAAAATACGATTTAAAGCGCCTTTAGCTTCAAGATTTATTTCCCCATAATCACCATCTATCAACATTGAAGTATACCCTTTCATGGCAGTCAGTGGACTACGGAGTTGATGTGAAGCAAGAGAAACGAATTCAGATTTAAGTTTATCAAGTCCTTTTAGTTTTTCATTAGCATCAGACAATTCACCTGTTAACACTTCTAATTTTTCACGCTGTTCAACTTCTTTACGAACACTTTTAATTAATAAAATTCCAACAACTATAACTATTATAAATAATGCAGTATTTATCAATTTATCTGACAAAGAATTTGCAAGTAAGGTTCTAATTAAAATAAATATCCATAGTGTAAATGTAATTAATTCTGTTGTAATTACTTTTATGTTAAATAATTGAAATTTCAAAATAGCATAACTAGTATAAAATAAAAAAGGTAGAACAAAAAAAGAACTGAGTGTTATAAAGCTCGTATTACTTAGAAATACTGGTAAAATAAAATTAAATATGATTATCAATAAGAACATAATCAGAACACCTCTAGTAATATATACTATTTGTTGTTTAGTATTACCAGTAGATCTTTTCCTCTTTAAAAAAATTTCTCTCAGTCCAAAAAATACTAATGATATAGCTGTAAATCCAAAAACTGGTAAGAGTACACCATGAACAGGACTAGATATCCCTGATTCATAATTAATAGCATCTTTAAATACATACGTGGTCAATGTTAAAAATGCAACTAAAATAACTGACGGAATAATCACTATTTTAAAATATTTTGGTAAGACTTTGATATTATCAGGGAAAACGTACATAAGTAAGTAAAATAAAAGAGCTTGGAGCGTTGCAAAAAACATTACAAATCGAATAAAAAAAAGATGACTAAAATATGGTATATTTTGATAGCTTAAAAAATTAACAATACTCCATCCAATAGTTGAAATTATAAAATAAATAAAAAACCGTGAAGTAATACTTTTTGTTTTATGAGAAAATACAATAAAACCAATTATTAAACTAATTACAATACTTAAAGCAGTTGTAACAATATTGAAAGTAAAAAAATTATATTCCATAATAATTATATATTAACATATTATTCACTAATTACATCTTGACTTAACAATCTTGGACTATGTTTAGTATTTTTTACAGGAACTCCCATCCTGAAAAAAAACTGAGGGTGATTTTTTGTCTTTAATATGCTCACTAATTTAAATGAGTTTGATCCAATCTGTATAGGTGCGGCATATGGATGAGTAACCATACCCAAAGAAGTAGCACGTAGAGTATACAAACCATACTGATAACCGACTTTTACCCAATCAAAAACTGTATCTCTTTCTGTTTCTAATATACAAAAAACTGGGGTGTGTTTTTTTAAAATATTTAAATCATCCTTTTCTGTTATTTTGTTCATATTTATTCTTTTTATTAAAAAAGGAGCAAATAATGAAGCTATAAGTGGTATGCCCATTCCATAAGCTGGCATCCCAACAAAAGACTTAGTAATATTTGTTTTTATATATCCGGAAAGCTCTTCTCTAAAAAGAGAATCATTCATAGCTTCTATCCCTGCAGAAATAACAATATCTGCTATTTTATTTTTTATCTCATCCTTCCATATAAATTCTGATATTACACCAGACACTTTATATTTTGAAAAATATTTAATTTTATTTAGATCAATAGAATTTAAATATTTATTCCTATTAGTAACTCTATTTATAATATTAACAAATAACCGAGAATAATTTTTTATATTATCTATGTTTTTTTTACAAACAATATTAATATCTCCATCGTCATTTATAAAATAACTAGCACTATAACCAAAATTATTTGCAGTAACAATAAAAAAGGCAGTCGAAACTCCTAAACTTATGTATAACTGCCGATTATTTTTATCGCTTGATTCTAATCTTCTAGAAAAATCTGGTGAGATAATAACTCCACTATCATTTACAGTAAAATGCCAAGGTTGAGTATTGTGTGAAGATGGAGCTAATAACGCATATTTTAGAAAAAATTTATAATACTCTTTATCGCTAAAATTAGTGTCTAATAATTTTAAACTTTCATCCCATTCACTATAATTAATATTTTTTATTTTTTTACCCATTTATGTTTACCTTTACTTATAAAGTATTTTTTATTTTCATAAGGCCAAAATAATATATGTGGATCTGCTTTATTACCAAGATTTTTATGATTATTCCTATATTCTGAATTTTCTAGAAGAAGATTATTTTTAATAGATTCGGCTATATCAATTTTTACTTTTGTTTTTAAATCTTGTCCAAGTTTATTTTCTATATGAATAAATAACCTCTGGTCCTGATTTTTAGTCATTCTAATTTCAAGTGTACACTTCCCTGTAAAAAATTCGTTAAATTCTTTCTTTAAAAGAACTTTTCTTATTGTTTCAGGATAAATATTTGCTCCATAGAAACTAACTGAGAAATCTTCTCTTTCATATATATAAACAAACGGGATTTTCCAAACAGTATCATATATTTTTACTTTTTTAGCTTCTTTTAGTAGATCTATTCCTGAATTTTTTGCAATATTTATCATTTCCTCATAACTATAAATCCCACCTAAGTCTTTTAGGTCGTAGCGGAATAATGGCAAACCACTTGAAGATGAACATATAATATTATTATTTACATTTTCAAAATAAAACTGCTCTGGGATGTACTGAGTCAATGTTGGTAATTTGTAATTGTTTCCAAATAATTCTGTATAAAACTTATGATTTTTTAAAGCCAAAGTTCTTATTAATACTGATATGGGCGTCTCGTATGATTTAGTCCCAATATCAACCGTTCCATAATGATTCAAGGTGTCTTTATAATAGTTCTTTAAATGAGTTTTTTTCGCTATGTAATCTCTGAAATCTTCAGAAAATCCTTCTGCAGAAAAAATAAATTTAACATTATAGTCTTCCCATTTTAATTTATTTGTAATACTAAAATCAACAAAATCTTTTATGAATGGTGGGTAACCACCGATTATTATTTGGTCAAAATATGGAGCAAACTTTTTGAGGGCATTATATATTTCAGTCTTATTAATACCTGGATTTATTATGCTTATTTTATACTTACCTTTTTCAGAGATATGTTTAATCGCTTGGTAGGTAAATAAACCCCCGATCCAAACCCCCATAGCAAATCCATTTATATACAGAGTTGATTTTTTATCAATATCAAAATTAGTTAATAGGTACAATTCTGCAGTCAATGCATATTGTAAATCTTGCATATTTGTTCTTGGGAAATAAAAAGGTTCACCAGTTGATCCTGAAGTAGAGGAAATAACCCATGAAGTATTATTAAAATCTCCATTCCAACATAAATCTTTTAAATCAGACTTTTTTAAATAAGAATCTTTTGAGATAATAGGTAGGTTTTTTATATCAGCAATTTTTTTTATTTCTCTACTATCTACATTTTTTTCTTTCAGTAATTTCTTATATGCAGGAACACAGACTGCCATTTCTTTGAAAAGTCTTAGTACCGACTCTTCTCCTCTTTTAATCCAGTATTTTTCAGATTTATTCTTGAGATATTTTAAGAATAAATGACTATTTTTGAAATATTTTTCTATTGGATATACCATAAAATTACATGTTTATCTATATTTATTTATGATAGATAAACCAATATTTTCAGAAACCATAAACGGAGGTAATTTCTTTTTTTTACTTTCTAAAAAAATTTTATTTAAAACCATAGCGATCTTATTAATCTTTTTCATCAACCTTTTGTCATTTTGTTTTCCATATACATACTCATCGATTACTGAAATCAAACCTCCAGAATTTACAATATAGTCTGGGCAATACAATATACCCTTTTTATGCAATTCTTTACCAATCTCTATATCTGTTAATTGATTATTGGCTGAACCAACAATAATCTTACACTTTAAATCTTTTATAGATTTATCATTTAAAGCACCAGAGAGTGCACAAGGACAGAATACATCTACTTTTTGTTTGTGAATTTCTCCAACTGGAGCTACTTTCACAAATGGATATAATTTCTTTATTTCTTTTAATCTATTTTTATCAATATCAGCAATATAAATATTTTTAGCTCCTCCATTAATCAAAATCTTAAGAATTTCCATCCCAACTTTTCCTACCCCTTGGATAGCGTAAGAATATTTTTCATATTTTTTATCTTTAAATACATTAAGAAGGGCCACGTCTAGTGATTTTATGACACCTAATCCTGTAGCTTTTTCTGGATTTGCAACATAACCAACTAAGTATTTAGTATATTTCTTCATGTATTCCAAGTCTCCAACATTTAGACCAACATCTGTTCCTGTTACAAATACACCTCCAAGCTCATTTAAACCTTCTGCATAAGCTCTCAATAACTTTTCTCTTGAAAACTTTCCTTTTGGTTTTACGATTACTGCTTTGGCACCTCCATAAGGTAATCCTGCGAGTGCGCTTTTATAAGACATCAATCTCCCCAAACGTAGAGCATCTCTAAGCCCATCTTTTTTAGAAGGATAGTCCCATAATCTTGTTGCTCCAAAAGAAGGAAGATTTTTATTTCTTTTATGAACAGCTATATAAGCATCTAATTTTGCTTTTTTATCTTCCAAATGAACAACCATAAAATGATTGTTATACTCTGAAAGTGGCAATAAGAATTCTGGTTGAATTATCTTTGTATTATTTTTTTTCATATAGAAAGATTATAATGACGAACAATTGATAATTCTTTATTGTTTTCTATTATCTCTTTTATCGCGAAAGTCACTACAACTCCCCCATAAATAGCAGCACTACCAAGTTGTGACCATGAGACAAGCTCTTTATCCATAACTTTCTTTACTGAAGCAATCATTTTAGGATCAACTTTATCAAATCCTCCTACAATATCATTAATTATGATGCCACCAGCATCTTCTTTTGTAATCTTTTTATTCTTTAAATAATTCCAATGTTTAATATCTTTATCAAAAATTTTCTTATAACCTAAATCATAACGTTCAATATGAAGTACTACTCCGTCACCATTATCGGTAATCATAATAACAGGAATTTTATATTTATAAGCTAATATACGAACCTCAATTTTCATCAAGATATCATCAATCTCTTCTATTATGCAGTCTAACTTTTTATTTTTTAATAAAATTTCAAGATTTATTGTATTAACACCCTTTTTCATAAGTGTTACTTTTGCATATGGATTATCCTCATATATACGACGAGAAGCAACGGTTGTTTTATTTAAACCAATCTGATGAACACCAGCTAATATTCTATTTAAATTCGTAGTATCTAAGTTATCAAAATCTGCAATTGTTATTGAGTTAGAAATTCCGGCCTGAGTGAGAACAAAAGCGATATTACTACCAACACTCATACCAAAAACACCAACCTTGTAATTAGAAAGCTTTTTCTGTTCTTCTTTTGTTATTAGATCTTGATTTCGATTAGTCTTAAGAGTTAAATAATCATTTTTAGTGATAATTTTTACCATAGTGTGATTCCATGGGTAGTATACATGCGTATAATTCTTTTCATTAACTTTAACAAAGTTAGCAAAATCATTACTTTTGTAAACCTTTTTCTTATCTTCTCCTATAAAATGATGATTTTTTATAAAGAAAAGTTCTTTTAATTGAAAAGAAAAAGCATCTACATATGTAGTGTGTGGATTCTTTTTTAGAAAAATATTTACTATTTTATCATCTTTAAAAAAAATAGGACTATCACTCAAATTATTACTTGTATTCATATATAATTAGATTATACCATAAGGTATAATTATTGTAAAAATTTAAACCTCGGATTGTTGCATGGTAATACAGTGAAGGCCACCACCACCATAAATTAATTTTGTACAATCTATTTTTATTATTTTACGATTTGGAAATAATGATTGAATTATTTCTATTGCCTTCTCATCATTTGGATCATTAAAAATAGGCATCAAGATAATAGTATTCCCGATGTAAAAATTTGTATATGATACTGGAGCCTTTTCTCCACTATTATAATTCATATGAGGCATTGGTAATTTAATGACTTTAAATTTATTACCATCTTTATCTGTAGCATTTTCTAATACCTTATAGTTATCATCCAATATAGAATAATTAGGGTCATTTATATCATCTTCATAAGCACAAACTATAGTATTTTGGCTCACAAAACGAGCTATCTCATCTATGTGTCCATCGGTATGATCATTTGTTAGTCCTTCTTTGAGCCAAATAATATTAACTACTCCAAAATAATCTTTTAAATATTTTTCTATTTGAGGTTTTTCAACATTACCATTTCTATTTGTATTTAGGAGGCATTGCTCTGTTGTTAGAAGTGTACCTTCTCCATTCACTTCTATTGCTCCACCTTCGAGTACTATACCTGTCCTAAATATTTTATTTTTTGAGTCATTTAAAATACTATCAAATACTTTATCATCTTTCATTAAGTCAGAAAAATAAGGATCATCTTTTTTGCCATAAGCATTGTAATCCCAATTCACATAAGCGAGATCAACTCTCTCTGTACTCCGTAAGGTTATAGGTGTATAATCTCGAGTCCAAACATCAGCATAATCTTTTATAAAAAAGATTACTTGGGATAAATTTACATTATTATTATTTAAAATATCTTGTATTCGAATTTTTTCTATTTCATTTAAAACTAAAATATTTATAATCTCATTTTCCTCTAGTGCTTTTACAATATCACAATAAGTTTTTTCAATCTCAGGTATTAATCCTGGAAAAGTCGTATCATCATATGGCCAAGCAAGCCAAGTGGCTGAATGATTTTCCCATTCTGCTGGCATATAGTAGCCTTGTTCTTTTGGAGTTAATTCCATATTACTTTTTAGAAATTTTATTTGTTATTAATTTATAAGTATCAGGTCTACGATTACGCATAAAGCCCCAACTCTCTGATATATAATTATTCATTTCTAAATCTAAAGTTTCAACAACAATCTCTTCTTTATTCTTACTTGCTTTTTTTAATATTTTTCCAAAAGCATCAGAAACGAATGATTGACCCCAGAAGTCAGACTTACCCTCTATTCCAGTCCTATTTACGGCTATTACAGGTAGACTATTGGCAATAGCATGTCCTCTCATCACAGTCTCCCAGGCATCATGCCAGTCACCTTCTATAGGAATTTCTCCTACTATATTACCTATAGCTGTAGGGTAAAATATCATTTCAGCACCTCCGAGCTTGGCCATACGAGCAGCTTCTGGAAACCATTGATCAAAACATATCAAAACTGCATAAGTGATATTTTTATGTTTAAATAATCTATAACCATTATCCCCTTCAGTAAAATAATCTTTTTCGTAAAATCCTGGATCATGTGGTATATGAATTTTTCTATAAAAGGGTTGTATTTCTCCTTTTTCATTTAAAACAACAACAGTATTAAAGAATTTACCATTTTTAGCTTTTTCATAAATTGGCAAGATAATAGAGCATCCATATTTTATTGATATAGATTTAAATACTTCTGTAGATTCGCCTGGAATAGTTTCGGTAAAAGTTGAGATATCTACACCTTTTTTATTTGGGAAATATGGTGTTTTGTATAATTCTTGTAGACAAATAATCTCGGCTCCATTTTGAGCGGCAACTTCCACCATATCTAAAGTTTTATCAAGATTTAATTTTAAATCATCGGAAACTTTACTTTGGACTAATCCAATTGTAATAATTTTTTTCTTCATGGTGTTTAAAAGCTTTGTAAATTATATATACTTTTTAATTATCTCGTTGGCTTCTGTAGGATTCTTTTTACATTCAAGTAGTGCTGTCAACATTAGAGGCACCACGATTGTAGCGTCTGATTCTATTACGAACATTGGGGTATCTTTTGTAAGTTTATCCCAAGTAATCTTCTCGTTTGGAGTAGCACCTGAGTAAGAACCATATGAAGTTGTTGAATCTGAAATTTGGCAGAAATAAGCCCATGGTTTAACATTTTCTACCTCCATATCATACTTGAGAGATGGGACTACGCATATAGGGAAATCTCCTGAGATACCACCGCCGATTTGGAAGAATCCGATACCCTCACCTTTTGAAAGTTCTTGGTATTGATCATAAAAGGCTCCCATGTATTCGATACCCGACTTGGCAATACTGGCACTACATTCACCTATTTTGACATGAGAAGCGAAAATATTTCCAAAAGTTGAATCCTCATAACCTGGAACAACAATAGGGATATTATTCTCTGCTGCTGCAAGAAGCCAACATTCTTCTGCTTTACCTTCATGTTCGCTTTTATCTATCTGCTTGATCAAGTCATAAAAATATTCATGCCAAAATTTACGAGTACCGTCCTCTGTTGCTTTTTTCCATGTAGGAACAATATGCTTTTCAACTGCACGAAATGCTTCGTCTTCTGGAATACTTGTATCTGTCACACGACGCATACGATCCTCGAGGATTTTAGTATCGTCTTCTTTTGTAAAATATCTATAGTCAGGAAAATCTTTATAACTATCATGAGCTACAAGACGAAAAAGTGATTCTTCTATATTTGCACCTGTAACAGACATACCAGAGATAAGACCTTCACGGATAGCTGGAGCAAGAGTTATTCCAAGCTGAGCAGATGACATAGCACCACCCATAGCCCAAAACATTTTGCCTCCTTTTTCTATATGTTGCCAATAAGAGATAAGTGCATCTTTTGTTGCACGAGAATTAAAATTCTTGTAATTTTTTAGAATAAATTCTAATGTAGGTAGATTTGATTTTTCCATAATATTTTTAATTATTAATTAGTAATTTTTAATTCTTTTATTATACTACCAGCCGAAATTTTTACCAATATCTTCAGGAGATTCATGTTTTTTTGCAACTACAACATGTCCATTCTCTACTAAGATTTTCATAGGGGACGAAAGCATGCAGTGCTGAGCAGCAAGTGAAGTTTGATATGCACCTGTGTCATAAACAACTATATACATGGGTCCCTCACTAATATCATTAGAGTCAAATTCAGGTAGTGTAACAACTCCATCAACTCCCGTATAGATATCATCGGAATCACAAGATGAACCTGCAAGCCATACATCGGTCAAATCCCCATCCCTCTTATTATTTACAGGTGAAATAGCCCATTTTTGCCCTATAGCCCAAGTATCAAGGAGATCATTCATAAAGCTACCATCTATCACATACCATTTTTTAGCAGGACTTTTCTTATTATTAATAGGTTTTGTATTTATAACTTTAAAGACTGAAATTTGAGCAGGAGCAACTATATAGCGACCCCATTCACAAACAAGATTTGGATGTGGAAGTTCTCTTTTTTCAGATTCTTTTTTAATAAGTTCAAAAATTTTCTCCATCAATTTATCTACAGGGTAGCCTTTGGTCCTCATATATGGTATTGGCATACCTCCACCGATATCAAGAGTATCGAGAGATGGATTCTTTTCTTTTAATTTGAAAAAAACATCTAGTGCGTATTTAATTGGTCCAATCACATCAGAAAGTTTTTCAATTTGAGATCCAATATGATAGTGGAGTATTTTCAAATTTTTAAAAGTACTCATATCAAGAATTTCTTTGGCAGAAAACCCAAAACGATCAATAGGTTTATTCCAATAAGAACTAGCCTTGATAGGCATGTCTAGGCGGATACCGACATCGTATTTTGAATATTGTAAAAATTTAAGTTCATTGGGTCCTTCAATGAGTGGGAAAATTTTAACACCTTTGTGTTGCAGGTCGTCAATCAGATTGATGTAATTATCGGTTTTTGGACCAGAGCAAAGAATACGGATATTCGGATTGAAAGTCTCTTGATCAAGCATTTTCTTGACCATCCAAAGTTCATTGTACGAAGAAGTCTCCAAATGAGCTCCTTCACCAACAATAGACATAACTATTTCTTTACTTTGGTTTACCTTCATCGGATAATGATAAAAGAATTTACCCTTATATCCAACTTTCTTTGAAAGTGCAGCAGCTAAATCAAGAAAGTCTTCTAAGCGTTCTTCTATCACAAAAGGCATCAGTATCTCTAGTGATGTCCCAAACTTTTCGGCTAAATATTTAACATTATAAATATTGTGACCTTCTTTAATTATGAGATCTCCCTCCTTATTAAAATCAAAATACTGAGTATTGAAATCATTGACACCAAGCTTCCAAAGTTTCTTGGAAGCGATTGAACGTTTAGTCATTTTCTTATATCAGGCATTTGTATACCCGTAATAACAAATAATAATAACATGACATATCATAACAAAATGAACGGATTTGTAAAGGAAATTATATAAATATATTAACCAACTAATTCTTTTTTTGTTCTCAGGTATTGATTGTTGAGATCAATGATTGATTGAGGTATTTTTCTTTCTTGTATAATTCTTAGTTCATCATACAAACCACTCAAAATATCTTTCATATTACCCACATTGTTTTGTTTTGTAAATTTTTCTATACCATAACTATTAGATATAGATGGTATCGGAACTTTTAAAACACTAGTTCCTGAAGATTTTTTAAGTTCCGCTTCTTTATTAGTTATATTTGTTGTCATTTCTGTTAATTTAGTATCAAAATCAAATAAAACATCTTCCCATTCTTTTTTACCCTTCCCTGTAAAGAAAAACTTTGGTTTCTTTAATTCATAATCACTTTTTTTTACAGAATAAATACGGATATCTTTTTTGCCTTGATCTATTTCAGACTGAAGACTCTCTATTTTTTTATCAATCGAGGGTATTCTAATAAGACCACGACTAAAATTTATATCATTATCTGCTGGTACAGAAGATTCAAACTTAGTAAGTTCCTCTATGGCTTCCAGTGCTTGTTTTCCACGAGATTCAAATTCTTTTATAACTGAAGTTATCTGGTTTAAATTAACAGCTCTTAATTCTATTTCTTCTCCTTTCTGTATTCCATCTCTAAATTCTACTTCAGCTAAATAAAAATCAATAACAGATTTCATTTTATTAATAACCTTCTCTTTATCCTCTTCTATTTTCTTAATAAAATCTTCAACATATAGTTTTTCCTCATCAAAAGAAGTATCTTTATTGGGTGATTTTTTATGATAGCTCCCACCAAGAGAATAAGGTTCATTACCATAATGCATTGAACTATTTATAGAAACAGTTTCCTCGCAAATGTTTTTTCCAAACAAATAAAAATCATTTTCATTTTTTATATTTTTTAATTTATCTATATTAGCTTTTAAATCCTGAGTTCTAATTTCTAAAACGCCTTGCAGTTTAACATAATTAAATTCTGGTATAAATTTATCACGACTCTCTAAATTTTCTTTAAATTTAAGACCTTTATTTTTATCAAAAGAATCCTCTGGTTTAAAAGATAATATATAATCAATACTGGCTGAACCATCTCTATATCCGTATTCGAATTTTTTAATATCAACTGAAACCCCAAAATTTTTATACAGCTCTGTGTGTTTTTTCTCTAATTCATGAATAAATTCTCTTTTTACTTGTTCGAATTTATCCATAAGAGATCTTGCTTTACCTTTCTCTTCTTCAGAAAAAGATGATATTCCTTCTTTTGCCTTTTTTAAATCTAAAACAACTGAATTTTTTTCAAAAGATTCATTAATTTTATCACTATAAAATTTTTTTAATGTTTCTTGTAGTACATCTTTTCCATAAACAGATTCAGTCTTCATAACTTCTTTATCATTTGATAAAAGTTCTGGAGCAAAGACAAAATTATCAATATTTACATGGTCATTTTCAACTTTAATCTCTAATCCTTTTACATAAAGAATAATTTTTTGACCTTCATTTTCAATATTAAAAGTTACCGGAGTAATATCCTTTTCTAGTTCTTTTGAAAGATTTTCTATGATCATTTCTCTCTCTTCTGGAATTTTTACTTTTTCTTTAATTAATTCATTTTCAATCTTCCCAAGTCTTTCATTTATGGAATTACTTAAAAAAGTATAAAAATAATCATGACTTGACTCTTCTTTTGGAATTACAACACCTAATTCTTGTAACTTTAAAATAAGAGCTTCATTTGTCTCTTTTAATCCATCTTTATTTAATAATGATTTTTTGTAATCTAATACTTCATCTGCATCAGGATTTTTATCAACCAAATCCTCCGTATTTTTAATACCAGCTTCTTCTAAAACACTCTTTAATTCAGGGTCTTTATCGGCACTTTCTATAATAGAGTCTAAGGTAACCTTACTAGAAGAAACTTCATTCATGACTTGATTTCTATATTCTTTCATCCCTGTACCACTTTCTTTTTTATTACTTGAATCTGATTTAAAATTCAAAGAATTCTGAATTATTTCAAGTAATTGTTTTTGATTTTCAAGTTTTTGAATATTAGAATTTGCTACTTCAACTTCTCCTTTCTTTATTTCTTGCCCTTCTTTTTCTTTTTGAGATCTTAAATCATTTGCTTTATCTAGAAATGACGCCTTGATTGTTACCATAAATATAATTTAAATTAATAAATATTGAGATTAAATAATAGTGTTATTATAAACCATCTTCACGTAGTTTGTCAATGAGTTCCCTATTTTTACGAGAAAGTTTTGTGGGCATATCTATATTAATTTTGATTATAATATCACCTCGTCCGCGAGTGGAAGGTACACCTTTGCCACGAACACGAAGCATCTCGCCATTATTGATACCTTCGGGAATCTTTACCTCCATATTGTGATTATCTAGTGTTTTTAAATTATAAGTCATCCCGAGAAGCGCATCTGTTAATTTGATTTTCAAATCCATCGTTAGATTTAGTCCATCACGAGAATATATTGAGTGAGATTTTACATTTAATTTCAAATACAAATCGCCAGATTCACCACCCTGAATCGCTTCACCCTTACCATTGACTCGTAATGTCTCACCATTGCTGACCCCAGCTGGAATTTTTACTTTTATTTCTTCATCTTTCTTTTTGACTCCAGAGCCATGACAATCATTACATTTATCAGATGGAATCTGACCAGATCCAAAACAATTCTCACAAGTCTTTACACTTGCAAAATTCCCAAGTATTGAACGTCTTATTTCTTTAACTTGACCTTGTCCATTACAAACAGAACATGTATTCATCTTGGTTCCTGGTTTACTACCGGTGCCATCACAACTATCACATTTTGATTGTTTATTTATTCGGACGATATGTTCTATCCCAAAAATAGCATCTGAGAATGTGAGATTTATCTCCATAGATAAATCTCTGCCTCTTTTTACTTTTTGTCTGCTACGTCCACCACCACCAAAAAAATCTCCAAAGATATCACCTAGATCACCCATATCAAATTCAACCCCACCGTTTTGACCACTGAAATCAAAACCCCCAAATCCACCTTGCCCTCCAAATCCACCACCTCCACCAGGAAATCCTTGTGGTCCATCTGCATTACCAAACTGATCAAACGATGCACGTTTTTTATCATCAGAAAGAACCTGATAAGCTTCATTGGCTTCTTTGAATTTAGTATCATCACCCTTGTTTTTATCTGGATGATATTTATGAGCCATTTTATGAAATGCTTTCTTTATTTCATCCTTTGAGGCATTTTTTTCTATTCCTAATATTTTATAATAATCTTTAGACATAATTTAATAAAGAAAATTAAATAATCTTTCCAGAGGAGCTTGGGAGGCTGTCGAGCCGAGCACGAGGAATTTTCTAGTAAGAAAATATCCGTGTCCTCTGGGGAGATTATTTTATTTTCTTTTTTACTTACTTTATTTACTTTCTGGATTCTCATTTACTTCTGCTTCTTTGATTTCTGGTTCTTGCTCCTCTGGAATTTTATTTTCTGACGAAGAAGTAGATTCAGGATTGGCTTTTGCCATAGCTTCTCCTATCTTTGACATTTCATTTGAAAGTTCCATGACTGCTTTTTTGATTACTTCAATATCATTACTATCCTTAGCTGTTTTAACTGCTGTAATTTTATTTTCTATTTCTGTTTTTATTTCAGGAGTAACTTTATCACCATATTCTTTTATAGATTTCTCTGCTGTGAAAATCATCATTTCAGCAGTATTCTTCTCATCAGCTAATTCTTTTTTCTTTACATCTTCTTCTGCGTGAAGTTCAGCATCATCTTTCATCTTTTTTATATCAGCGTCTGTAAGTCCTGAACTTGCTTCTATGCGAATCGATTGAACTTTACCTGAAGCTTTATCCATAGCTTTTACATTCAATATCCCATTGGCATCAACATCAAAAGTCACTTCGACTTGAGGAATACCTCGTGGTGATGGTGGAATACCATCTAAGATAAATCTACCGAGTGATTTATTGTCAGATGCCATAGGACGTTCACCCTGAGTTATATGAATCTCCACAGAAGTCTGATTGTCAGCAGCAGTTGAGAATATTTGTGATTTAGAACTAGGGATTGTAGTATTACGCTCTACGAGTTTTGTAGCAACACCACCAAGTGTTTCAATACCAAGTGAAAGTGGTATAACATCAAGCAAAAGAACATCACGAACATCACCCTGAAGAACTCCAGCTTGAACAGCAGCACCTAGCGCAACAACTTCATCAGGATTAATTGAACGATTTGGTTCTTTGCCGAACAATTTCTTCACTTCTTCCACAATTTTTGGCATTCTTGTTTGTCCTCCAACAAGAATGATTTCATTTATTTCACTCATCTTGAATGGAGATGCCTCAATGGCACGCTTTGTGATTTCTATAGAACGAGTTACATATTCTTCTGCTAGTGACTCAAGAGTTGCACGAGACATCTTTAAGAGTAAGTGTTTTGGACCTGATGCATCGGAAGTAATAAATGGAATATTGATCTCTGATTCCATGGTTGTTGAGAGTTCGTGTTTTGTTTTCTCTGCTGCTTCCTTTAGACGCTGTAGAGCAAGAACATCTTTAGTTACATCAATACCTGATTCCTTCTTGTATTCATCTGCAATCCATCTGACAACTTTTTGATCGATATCTTCACCACCCATGTGTGAGTCGCCGTCTGTTGATTTAACTTCTATGACATCATCTCCAACTTCAAGAACAGAAATATCAAAAGTACCTCCACCAAAGTCATATACGACTATCTTCTCATTTTTCTTTGTATTGAATCCATATGCGAGAGCTGCAGCAGTAGGCTCGTTGATGATACGCTTTACATCAAGTCCAGCTATTACTCCAGCATCTTTTGTAGCTTTACGTTGAGCATCGTTAAAATACGCAGGCACAGTAATAACTGCTTCTGTTATTTTCTCGCCGAGTTTTGCTTCAACATCAGCTTTTATTTTACTCAATATCATCGCAGAAATTTCTTCTGGGCGAAGCCATTTATCTCCCATCTTTGACTCTACTCCACCAGTATTTCCTTTTTGAATCTTGTAAGAAATAGTTTTTTCATCTTTTTGGATTTCTGGGTCATCATACATGTGACCAATAAATCTCTTGATACCAGAAATAGTATTTTCTGGATTTGTAACTGCTTGACGCTTTGCGAGAAGTCCAACCATACGATCACCATTCTTTGTTATTGTAACAACAGATGGAGTGGTACGTGTACCCTCAATATTTTCTATAATTTTTGGTTGACCACCCTCGATGATAGCTACCGCACTATTTGTTGTACCCAAATCTATACCTATTATTTTTGCCATATATTTTTTGTAAATTAACTAATAATTAATAATAATAATTTTATAAATTCATAGCAAAGTTATAGTTTGATTTTCGCTGTCGCATAGGGCCCCTCTGGGGTAAAGCGCAAGAAAATTAGATTATAACTTTGTGAAGAATTAAATTAATTATATACTAAATAAATTCTTTTGACAACTATTTAGTGATCACTAAATAGTTGTTGAATATTATATACACTTGTGATACAATGTCAATATTATGAAAAAGCGTGATTTTTCAAGGAAAATTATAAAGATACTATCAGAAAGACCTGCCGTATCAGTCGGAGAACTAGAAGAACGAATTGTTCTTGATAAAGATGGCCTATATGCCTTAAATCGCTCTATAAAGAGCCTCCGAGATGGTGGACTGATCGAGAACATAGATTCTGGTCAAAACCAATATGCTAAGCTCACAACAGAAGGCAAGAAGAAGGCAAACAGTCTAAAACTTGAATGCGAAAATGCTATCATAAGTAATACTTGGGATGGATATTGGAGAATCATACTTCTTGATATTCCAGAAGAAAGAAAGAATGAAAGAGAAGCACTTCGTTACCTTTTGAAAAAAGCAGGATTTGCTTGTCTGAAAAATTCAGTATGGATATCTATTTACCCCTTTGAGCACTTATTCACAAATATTAAAAATGACTTAAATTTATCTACCGAGCTAATCATAATAGTCACAGATAAAATAGACAAAGAAACAGAAAAGGAATTTTTCTCGCTCTGTGGATTAAATAAATAAAATCATAAAACATCCACAGAAATAATCTTTTTAAAAAGATTATTTCTGCTCTTGTTTTATTTATTTTTTATATTCAAAAATATTTACTCTAGCTGGACGGATTATACGGTCACCAAGCCTATAACCGACTTGAATTATTTTCTCTATAGAATGATCTTTTTCTTCTTTATCTGTAACAATTGATTCTATAGATTCATGAAGAATAGGATCAAACTTCACTCCCACTTCATCAATTTTTTCTATGCCAGACTCCGCAAATCCATTTATAAATTGAGAATAGATGTATTCAACGCCCATACGCCAATTCTTGTCTACTTTTTCCCAAGCTTCTTTGTTTGCGAAAGCCATATCAAAACTATCAAGAGCAGGAAGTAGATTCCTTGCAAATTTTTCTTTAGTTACAACAGAACTCTTTGTTTGATGATCACCGTGCTCTTTTTGTAGATTGATATAGTCAGCCTTTGCTCTCTGCCAACCAGTCAAATATTCCTCCTTTTCTGCTCTGCAAAGTTTCAAATCCTCACGAAGTTTTTTAGTTACATCTTTAGATGATAATGCTTCTCCATCTTCTGTGCTATCTACATATGTGACATCTGAAACATCTGAGACATCATGAGTACTCTCAAGTTCCTTTGCCAATAGTTCACTTACTTCTTTATTTTTATCTTCATCATTCATCTTTGTACTATAACAAAAAATCAAACTTTTTTCAAAGTTCGATTTTTTTATAAATTATATAAAATTAGGCAATTGGCCCATTTGTTACCTCTGGTGCCACAACTGGAATATCAGAAGTTATTCCTAGCTGAACCATTTTTGGATCTGAACCATATTTATTGTCTCCAATAGTACCGCTTGTCACAAAAAGAATAAGTAACCAAATACCACCAATGATAGGAATAAGGGAAATAAACATCATCCATCCACTTTTATCCACATCATGAAGTCTTCTTACTGCAACAGAAAGAGTTGGAATAAAAAGAATAAGTCCAAATATTATTGTTAAAATTCCATATTCACCAACTTTTATACCAATAAATAAATCTAAAACAGTAATGATTATTGCAGAAATTATTGAAAATAAATAAAACATCCAATATTCTCGTCTTCTTGCTCTCCCTTTAAAAACTGCATACTTTTTAAAACATGTAATGAATTCATTCATTTGATTAATTTAAAAAATTATAATGATTACGACAAAGTTTATAATATTGTAATTATATTATTATAATATATAAATAGCAATATATATATAAATAAAACTCTCCAAAATGGAGAGTTTTATTTATATTATCTTTTTGACCACTGTGGCGATTTACGAGCTTTTTTAAGTCCAAACTTTTTACGTTCAACTGTACGAGGGTCACGCTTAAGCATTTTAGCTTTCTTAAGCCCTCCACGTAATTCCGCATCATACAGAACCAAAGCACGTGATATACCATGACGAACAGCTTCAGCTTGAGCATGAGATCCACCTCCTTTTGTGGTGACTACTACTTCAAATTTCTCAGTAGGGGTTGCGGTTTCAAAAGCTCCTGTTACTATCTTTTTTAATTCTGGAGTTGGAAAATATTCTGTAAAATCCTTGCCATTTATTGTGTAAGTTGTCTTGGTTGCTTTATAGAGACGTACTACTGCAGTAGCAGTTTTACGACGGCCAATAGCTCTAAAATATTCCCCGCCTGCACGAGCTGTGCTCGAAGCACTGCGGGCAGGTTTTGTTGTTTTAATGTTAGTCATAATAATTATTATTCAGTTATTGTTAAACGTTTCATCATAAGTGGGCGTAATTTATTTGAAGGCAACATTCCGTAAACCGCAAGTTCATACAATCCAATCCAACCTTTTTTCTCAATAATTTTTTCGTTAGTCTTCTGTTTAAAACCTCCGGGTTGACCTGAATAAGTCTCATGGAGAGTTTCCTTCATTCTTTTTTCAGTAAATTTAGTCTTACTAGCATTCTCAATATATACGCGAACATCAGTGATATTATTTGCTGTGTATTCTACTGAAGTTTTACCCATAAGAGCCTTCGCAGCTGCACTTGCAACACGTCCCAACACCTTATCCGTAGCATCAATTTTATGTACTTTTGTCATATATTATATAAATTCTATTATTGCCATTTTGCTTGCATCACCTCCGCGAGAACCAATTTTAGTAATACGAGTGTAACCTCCAGTTTGACCTTTATATTTTGGAGCAATGATATCAATTAATTTTGTGGCTTCAGCTGTCAAGTTATACAAACGAGATATAACTAATCTACGTGAAGCAAGTGTTCCAACATTAGCCTTTGTAACCATCTTTTCAACCATCGGACGAAGTTCTTTTGCTTTTGCCTCTGTTGTTTCTATTTTACTGTGTGCAATAAGTGCCAACATGAGTCCCTTCATTAAGGCATGTCTCTGGTTCTTATTTCTTCCAAATTTTCTTACATTATTACCGTGTCTCATATATTTTTACTTATTACTATTACTAATTATTTAAGTGTTATACCGTAACCCCCGAGTATTTTCTTGATCTCTTGGATTCCCTTATCACCAATACCATCGATTTCTAATAAATCTTCCTTTTTCTTGCGAGCGATACCTCCTATTGTGCGAATATTTGCACCAGTTAGAGCATTGAGTGTACGAGTAGAAAGATCTAGTGTATCAATACGAGTTTTTAAAATATCAGTAAATTCATTACCTTCTTCTTCTTTTTCCTCACCTTTTTCTTCAACAATTTTTTCTTCAATTTGACCAACGGTTGAAGTCTTCTTTATAACAGTAAAACCAACAATTGCTTGCAATTGCTCTACCATTATAACAATGGCCTTTTCAAGAGCTTCACGAGGAGAAAGAGTTCCATCTGTTTCAATAGTCATACGCAAACGATTATGGTTTGTTTTATCACCAACACGCATATTTTCTACTTCATAAGCAACACGACGAATAGGAGTAAAGATAGCATCAACTGAAATAACACCAACTTCATTCTTTTCTTTTTGGTGAACATCTTTAGAAACAAAACCTAGACCTTTCTGAATAGTCATTTCAATATTTAAAGAGTTTTTTGTTGTAACCTCAGCAATATATAAATCTTTATTCAAAACTTCAACTTGACCACTAAGTTCAATATCAGAAGCTGTAACAATTTTTGGCCCTTTAACAGAAAGCTTAATAGTCTGAGGCTCATCTGTTAATAAACGGAAACGAACCTGCTTCAAATGAAGCAGAATAGTTATAACATCTTCTTTAACTCCATCTAAAACTGTAAACTCATGATCTGCTCCTTCAATTTTAAGTGAAGTGATAGCTGAACCTGATAGCGAAGATAGAATTATACGTCTCAAAGAATTCCCTAGAGTGTGTCCATACCCGGGATAAAGACCATCGATTTCATAAACTCCCTTTGAGTCCACTTCTGAAACGATAGATAATTTAGATGGTAATATGATATTTAAATCAGACATATTATGTGCACGAGCAAGCTCGTAATAAATTATTTTATAAAAAATTCACCATATGGCTCGTAATAAATTAACGACTATAAAATTCAAGCACAGTGTTTAAATCTAAGAATCCTTCAATATTTTTAGGTTTTCCAGCAACTTTTCCCGTGAGAGTTTCAGCATTAAATGTTAACCAGTTTGGACAAGTATATTCTTTCATCTTCTTTACCATATCTGCAAACATGACACTCTTTTGACTACCAAGACGAACTATGATCACATCACCAATCTGTACACGTTGCGAAGCAACAGTAGTCTTTTTACCATTAACAGTGATATGCCCATGAGATACCATTTGACGGGATAATCTACGAGTATGAGCTAGTCCTAATCTATAAGTTACATTATCAAGTCTTGTTTCAAGTAGTTCAAACAAATATTCAGTAGCAGGGACTCCCTTGTGAGCAACGGCTTCTTTGACATAATTTGAAAATTGCTTTTCACTGATATTATACATGAAGCGAACTTTTTGCTTCTCTACAAACTGAAGAGCATAACCTGAAAGAGGTTTTGGACGTTTATTTTTTGAATTCTTTGCGTGACGAGCTTCAGATGCAGCAAATTTAGGTGTTTGACATTTTTCAAACACACCAGCTCCTAACCTTCTTCCAATTTTATACTTTTTAACTTTTTTCATTTGATTTTTTTTGGTTTTCTAATTAGTAATCATTAATTAATAATTAATTATACTCTTCGTGGCTTCTTTGGCTTTGGACCATTGTGAGGAACAGGAGTCATATCACGAACAGTGGAAATATCTATATCATAAGCCATAAATGCACGGATTGTTGGTTCACGCCCTGAGCCAACACCCTTAACTTTAACATCAACTTCTTTGATGCCGAGAGCTTTGGCTTTTTCACCAATAACGGCGCCAGCTTTCGAAGCAGCAAAAGGTGTTCCCTTTTTAGCTCCTTTAAAACCAAGAGACCCAGCTGAAGTCCAAAATAAAGTATTTCCTTCTTTATCAGAAAGAACAACTTTTGTATTATTAAAAGTAGCCTCTATATGAAGTGTCCCTGCCACAACTTTCTTTTTTGGAACTTTTATTGAGACTTTTGGTGTTTCAACTACTGAAACATCAATTTCAGCTTTTTTCTCTTCTTCTTTATTTATAACTTTAATCTTTCCCATATTTTTTTAATTTAGTTTTTGATTTTTGGTGTTAGTTAATACTTTTTTAGATACTCCTTAAAAGAAGACAATCATTTACTAAGTTTTACTTTCTTTTCGGCGACCTGATGCCATCGTCTTACGTACATTACCTCGAACTGTTCTAGAATTTGTTTTTGTGCGTTGACCATTAACTGGTAATCTACGCATATGTCTGACTCCTCTATATGCCTTAATATCTTTTAGTCTTTTTACATTGGAAGCAATTTCGCGTTTTAATGCTCCTTCAATTGACATTGTTTCAATTACTTTACGGATTGCATTCTCTTCATCTACGGTTAAAGTATCAGCCTTACGAATGACACTAATACCAACTTCTTTTAAAATTTTACGAGAACGAGAAAGACCAATTCCAAAAAGGGCAGTAAGTCCAACGTCTAAATGTTTATTATTAGGGATTGTTATACCAAGAATTCTCATATAAATTATTGTTTTTGTTTATGCTTAGGATTAGTACAAATAACACGGAGATGACCTTCTCGTTTTACCATCTTACACTTTGCGCATATTTTTTTAACTGCTGATTTGATTTTCATAATATATCATTATAAACCGAAATAAAAATAGAGGGCCAACAACCCAGTATTTAAATTCAAGCGGTATCGAGTTATACTACACTATTTAAATAAAAATGCAAGTAGACTATTAACTTCTTTTAATAATTCTACCTTTACCACCATATGGATCAATCAAAACTTCAACTCTATCTCCCAACAAAACCTTTATACGATGCATCCTCATTTTTCCAGACAAATAACTTAGGATAATTTTGCCATCTCCTATATCAACTCTGAAAAGTGTATTGGGAAGAGCTTCAGTAACTATTCCATTTTTTGTATTTTTGTCGTCTTTTTGATTCATTTATGTATTAACATCATAACAAAAATTTAATTTTTCGTCAAATCTTTTAAAATAATATTTATATTTTTAGGTACAGATGGCAATAACGATGACCAAAATGGAATAATAGAGACCTTAGCAGATGATATTCCAGGGTCATTTTTAAATATTAGAGCAACACTATTCTTGTTTTTACCTGCGAGTGAATCTTTTAATTCTAAAATATTTGGTACCCAATGCATAGAAATACTGCCAGTGAGATTAAAATCAAAAGTTTCTATTTCTTTACTAATAGACTGATCTTTATTTATAAAATTAAAAGTGAGCCCGGAAAGATTTGGTTTTTCTATCTCAGATCTTTCTTTGTCTCCTATATCTGGTAATAATTTACTAATAATTGAATCTGATAGTGAACTTTCTTTTAATAAATAGGCATAGAGTGTTGTATTAATTTCTACTCTAGTATTAGGATTCTTGGATGTTATATTTTGACCAAAATCATATAAATATCTGACAGCGTTTGGATATAATATATATCCTCCTGGAACTTGAGCATTTAGTTTCCGTAAAAGTTTATCTGAAAGAGAAGATAAATTTGTTGATTGTAAATCAGCCTTTCCTTTTTCATCCATCAGATATACCAATCCAACCATACCACCCGAGAGAGGAGTTTTCAATTTACCATATATTTTATCATACTTAGTTGTATTTTTAAAAGCTGTAATATAAAAACTTGAAGGTGATCCATTATATGCCTCACCTGGCAAAAATGCAGTTATACCAACATTTGCTTGACCCGGAATAGTTTTTGTTTTGTCAATTTTGTCTTGCAAAAAGGCAGGAATCATAACTATTTCATTAGTTTTATAAGTTTTTCCTTTTTCATCTGAGACAAAGGAACCAGCCGCTATTTTTTGCACTGTTTTACTAAATTCATTATATAGAGTTATCTCTCCTTTTGCTTTTTCTTTCACATCCTGAGATGATGTTAAGACTATATCTTTATATTCCTTATCCGAAACAATCATTAATTCAAAAGGAATATTATTTTTATTTTTTGAAGCTGAAAAGACTTGGTTTTTAAGTTCAAAAACCTTATTTTTAGGTATAATTGTAATCTTTGCACTCAAAAGAAAAGTAGAAAATAAATATACCATACCAATAATCAAAGAAAGAAATAATATATAAAAAAATTTATAATTAAAATAGTTCCTACTATTGGGAAGTTGCGGAGTTTGAGAAATCCTAGCTGAAGAATGCGTTATTTTTTTCTTATTTAAAAAATCATACTTCGATGACTCAAATGAAGACCTGGGTTCTATTTGACGAGAATTTAAACCTTCGTCAGAATTATTGTAAAGGTTTTCAATAATAACATCTTCAATGTGTTTTTTGTTTACTTTGTTATTTGTATTAAATTTTACATCTTCAATTATTCTTCTATTCATATAGTTCCATTTTTCTTGTAACACTTATAGATTCTATCATTAGGAATGGATCACAAGGACTATTTTTAATATTACACAGACTAAGTAATTCTGATCCTTCAATGGCAACTAATGTAAATTTTTTATTGGGTACCATTGATTGTATATATTCTTCGTTATTTATCAATTCAATAAACCAATCTTTTACGTCTTCATCTATTGTTAAAAATATTACATTAGGAAGAGTCAGTATACGAGGAAGAGTATTAATACATTCTCTAAATGATTTCCCCCAAGATTTTTTTATGACTTCTAGGATAGGAAGGAGCTTACTCTCTTCTTTTTGTGATAAAGTCTTATTTCGGTAAAGATTAAATAATTCATAAGCATCCCTTAGCTCTATGTTCATCTTTTTACAAATTTCTCTAAAAAAAGTCTTTCTACCATAAGGAAACGAAAGCGAGTCTTTTAGCACACCTTTTGTTATAATTCCAATATCAGTTACCTCACCACCGATATCCAGGATTAGATACGAATCATGATCCATATATCTATCCCGAACCGCAACAAAAGAAGAAACCATAAATGAAGAAAATGAAATCGGAGTATGATGAAAATTTTTAGAAATTGTTTCTTTTATTTTATCTAAAAATAACTTTGGAGATAAAGATATGACCATATTCATTTCAATTGATCGAGTACGTTTACCAAGCGGATCATCAACACGATAACCATTCAGGGATACCCCAACTATAGGATGTTCTATGCCCTCTGGAGTACTTTCAACATCTTCGTATTTATTTTTATAAATTTCATTAAGCGAAGAAATTTCCTTCTCCAATAGTTCATCAACTATTCTTTTTGTAAAAACAAAAGAACGCTCTTTGGACATCTTTATAAGTCTAGTTTCAGAAATATACCAAGGTGAAGCAAGTACACAGACTATCTCATCCGGTGCACCAAGTTTACTTTGATATATAGATGACGAAGTAAAACCAAGAGCAAGAATCATATCTTTCATAAAAATATTGAAATCGAGTTCTGATCTATCTACAATATCTGTCCGAGTTGATTTTATAATCATAGGTAAATTTTTATCATCAGATGAAATTTTTACAAGTGCTCCCCCAACACTTCCAGAGCCTATATCAAATATAGCTACAAGTTTTTCTTTTTTTGATGAAAATAATCCCATATAGATATATTATACTATAAAAAAAGAAAAAAGCATCGGTTTTAAACAAAAAAAGAAGCGTTATCATTTTCATGACAACGCTTCTTACATATTTTAGCTCATGATTTATTTCATTTGCTATTTTTTTATACGAAACAAGGAAATATCTCCTTCGATTCCATATATCTCACTTTCGTACCATTTGCATCCATCATCCCCACAAATCACAACATACGCAATATCAAACGGAGCATCATAATTTACTTCTGAAGAAGTATTATTCATTGATACACGATAACTTATGCATAATTCAAGTCCAGTTTCTGGGTCAATTCCAACAAGATTAACAGTTTGAGCACCTTGTAGTAAAATTGTTGGAATTTTTACTTTAGCAACTGTATTCTCTGGTTTTATTTCATACTTTAAATATAAAACGGTAGACCCAAAAAAATCAATTGGACCAGTAGTGTATTCTTTACGGAAATCAGCACCATCGTCTTGTGTGACCAATAGTTCCCAATGTCCACCAGATAATGGAGCGAGTTTAACTATTCCGTTAAAACCGTTCCCAAGGTATGAAATTGGTGAAATAGTTTTATCATCAAACATAAATAAATAATTAACATTTATTATGTAATTACTATTTCTAAAACTAAAATACCTAGCATAAGGACAGGCAAATTCAATTTCAATAGAATATACATCTGGATTAATTTTTCCATCTACAATTGGGTACTTCTGATCAGCAGTCAAGTATTCCTTGCGTGCTCCATTTAGTAACTCATAATAGACAACAGGGCGAACAAATATTCTTTCGTTTAGATTATTCGTATAAACGAAACAAGAACTAGTATCAGCTGAGATAATTCTCACTGATAAGCTCTTATCTTCAAGAGCTCCTGACTTAAGGCCTAAACGAGCAGTTAAAATTTCAGACCTAGTCGGAACTTTGAACGCCAGTGCTTGAATTTTATAAGCAATGGTGTCGATGAATGTCTTATCCACAACATTAGTGGTTTCAGGTACTAGAAATACTTCATTTTTTTCGCATGAGCTAATAGCTACAAATGCAAATACAACAAATGCTAAAACAAAAAAATTTCTTAACATAACTTAGTATTTTTTGCAATTCTTATGATTCTCTAATAATAAATAAGATCAGATGGTTTCTCGCTTCATGTTTTATCATGTTTTTAGCTTTACCTACTATGAGATTTAATATTTAATTATTTAAATTTTCAGTGAGAATTACAGGTGAATGAATATATTAATTTTCAAATTTATTTCTTTAAGTATAGCATATTATAAAGCTAAAGTCAATAGCTATATTGACTTATATTCTAAACGTTTTATTACTAAAAATCTCCCCTAGTCTCCCCTAGTACGGTCATAGGGGAGACTTTTGTAAATAAATATATAGTTTTATTCCAATACCGCCTTTATACGGCGAATTCCAGCAGAGCTAGCTTCTTCTTTTTGAATCTTGAAATGCTTGGGAGACCCATTGGGATTAGCCGAGAGTTCACTTGTATTAGAAACATGGGGTCCTCCACAGAATTCCTTTGATATAGCATTCCCTTCTTCATCTTCTACAAAATATATAGATACTATCTCTGGATATTTTGCTCCGAATTCCATTTGTGCACCAATTTTCTCTGCTTCAGCTAAAGGCATCTCTTTTCGAACAACATTCAATCCCCTATTTATTTTACCATTAACCCAATCTTCTACATTTTTCTTTTCTTCTTCTGTAAGCTTATGATCACAGATAAAGTCCATGCGTAAACGCTCTTCTGTAATATTACTTCCCTTTTGTTTTATATCTCCTGATACTATTGCTTGTAGTCCTGCAAGTAGCAAGTGGTGCGCTGTATGAAGCTTAATAGTCTCACCGCTGTGATTTGCAAGTCCACCCTTGAACATTCCAACCGATGCAGTTTGAGAAAGCAAAACATGCTCTTTCATTTTTTCATTAAAATCTTTTATATTTATTTCTATTCCTTTTTCTTTTGCAAGTTCCTCTGTAAGCTCTATAGGAAATCCATAAGAAGTAAAAAGAATAAATGGATCAGTCCCTTTTTCAAATTCTTTTAGTCCATTTGTAAGAGTCTGACGGAATTTATCTTCTTCTTTTTTAATTTCTTCTTTTATTAGATTTTTATTTTTCTCTAATTCGGGGTAAGCCTTTTTATAATTACTAATTACAATATCAGCAAGTATATTTAAAAAACCAGTATGAAGACCAAGTTTATCAGAAAATCTAACAACTCTACGTATAATTCTTCTCAATACATATTCTCTACTAGTATTCCCCGGTATCACTCCATCTCCAATCATAAATACTGCTGATCTTAAGTGGTCAGCTATAATTCTCTCGATTCTTTCATCTGAAATATTGGAATTCTCTTTTATTTTATTTAAAATTGGTAGAAATAGATCCGTATCAAACACAGTATTTACACCTTGCTTAACCATTGTGATTCTTTCAAGACCCATACCTGTATCAACGTTGTGCTGTGTAAGTTTACCAATTACTTTCCCTTCTTTCTTTTCATATTGCATGAAAACATTGTTCCAGATTTCAATAACTCTGCCATCATCATCAGCTTTAACAAATTCATCGTGGGTTAAATCGCCAAGGGCAATATCATTGGTATCATAAAATATTTCCGTGTCAGGACCACATGGACCATTGTCCCCCGCTTGCCACCAATTATTTTTGGCTGGCAAAAAGTAAATACGATTCTCTGGTAGATATTTCTTCCACAAATCTGCTGCTTCTGTATCACGTGGTGCATTATCGTCTCCTTCAAAAACTGTCACATAAATTCTTTCTTTATCTAGTCCGAGTCCTGTTTCTTTATTTGTAAGAAATTCAAAACTCCAATCAATAGCTTCAGGTTTAAAATAATCCTCGAGTGACCAGTTCCCAAGCATTTCAAAAAAAGTAAGGTGTCTATTGTCACCAACCTCATCTATATCTCCTGTTCTGACACACTTTTGAGCATCTACCAAGCGTGTTCCCATAGGATGCTTTTGTCCAAGTAAATACGGCACAAGTTGTTGCATGCCGGCAGTATTAAAAAGAACCGAAGGATCATTCTCTGGTATAAGTGAAGCAGAAGGGATTATCTTGTGTCCCCTTTGCTCAAAAAATTTAAGGAATTTGGTACGTATTTCATTTGATGTCATCATATACCCTTATATTATACTAAAAACGATAAACAGAAAAGCCCTCCGAAATATACTGGATGGCTTTTCTTAAAAAGAATTTTATGTAATTAATTTATTATTTCAATAATATCTTCTTTATAAAATCGACTTCTCTTAATCCTTTGTTCAACAAACCATAAAAATATAAAAATAAAAAGTGTTAAGACCGTTGCAATAATCGCAATATTAAATAATCCTAACCCTGAAGACATTCCAATTCCAGCAGCAACCCAAAGACCAGTAGCTGAAGTCAATCCAACCGATTTAGAATCTTTTGTAAATATCAAACCAGCTCCAATAAACCCAACACCAACGACAATCTGCGCTACAATCATCAAAGGATTCATCCCTGAGAAATTAGAATACATTTTAACCATCTCATTTGAAACAATAACAAATAAAGCAGAACCCATAGATACAAGTGCATAAGTACGCATGCCTGCTGTCTTGTGTGCCCAAACACGCTCAGTCCCAATAACCATTCCTAATAATAATGCTACAAAAAGACGTAATACAATTTCTAATGTAGCAGGATCTATAATATTTTGCATATTTATATTATAGTACAATTCCACCACCTAAACAAACATCTTTGTCATAAATGACAATAGATTGACCCTTGTCTACTAATACATTTTTCTCAAAAATAATTTTGGTATTTGTGCCTTTTATATCATCAAGTTTACAATCTAAAAATTCTCCATGATATCGAATTTGCGCCTTATAATTCTTATTTTTTTCTGGTATTTCTAAAATCCAATTGGTATTATTAATGTAAATAACATTTCCTGCTAGGTCTTGCCTAGCAGTATTTTCCCCTAGGACTGTCCTAGGGGAACTATTAGAAGAGACTGTTATGGTGTTGTGATCTATATCTTTAGCCACTACATAATACGGCAAACTATCTTCAGAATTTTTTGTAATATTAAATCCATGCCTCTCTCCTAGAGTAAGAAACATTGCCCCGTCATGAGTTCCTATTACTTCTCCATTTGTATCCAAAACATTTCCACTTTTAGACTCTATGTAATGTTTCAAGAAATCTTTCATATCAAGTGGCCCGAGGAAGCACACACCTTGGCTATCTTTCTTTGTGGCCGTTGGAAGTTTGTATTTCTCTGCAAGTTTTCTAACTTCTGTCTTTTTTAAATGCCCTATTGGAAAAAGTATATGACTCAAATCATCCTGTGTAAGGGTCCAAAGAAAATAAACTTGGTCTTTTAATGCATCAGTAGATTTACGAAGCAAAGATAGTCCATGAGAAGCGACGGGTGGGGGCGTGCCGTTTTTAGGTACTCCTAAAAATGGGGTTAAGGAGCTTTGAAGGGAGCTATCTTTGTGGAGTAAATCTTTAACCGCATAATGCCCCGTAGCTATATAATCAGCTCCTTTTTCTTTTGCAAATTGCCAAAACACTCCAAACTTTACTTCACGATTACACACCACATCAGGATTTGGAGTATTACCCTTTTTGTATTCTTCTATCATATAGTCAGCCACACCATTCTTATAAGCTTCTTCTGCGTCACATTCAAGAAATGGAATATCGAGGTGCGCACAAACTCGCATAGCGTCACGTCGCTCATCACGCCAAGTACAATCGATAAAATCCGGTGTCCAAGTACGAATAAAAACCCCAACGACGTTATATCCTTGGTCTTTCAAAAGTGCAGCAGTAACAGAAGAATCCACACCACCTGATACACCAACAAATATAGTTTTTTTATTTTTTATCATAATCATGCGGAACGAATTGAAAAAATTATAAACTACTCCACCTCGCAAAGATACCACAAGGCAATAATCTTTTGCTAGCACTTTCTTCTATAACCAATTCTCCAGTTTCAATATCACCTTTATAATCTTTCATCATATCTATAAGTATATTCTGGTATGCAATAGCAGAATATCCTGCGGTATATCCATTTATAAGGATAAATAATGGATCATCTGAAAGCACTTGTTTACATAAATCTATTAAATTTAAAAAATCCTCTTCAATTTTCCATAACTCATCTTTTGGACCATGACCAAAAGACGGTGGATCCATAATAATAGCATCATACTTTCTTTCTCTTTTTATCTCTCTTTTTAAAAATAAAATAACATCTTCTATAAGCCAACGAATTGGTGCCTCTCTTAGTCCTGAGAGTTCAGCATTTCCTCTGGCCCAAAATACAGCATTTTTAGAAGCATCAACATGACAGACTTCAGCCCCAGCTTTGGCACAGGCAAGTGTTGCACCACCTGTATAAGCAAATAAATTCAAAATTTTAATGGATTCGCTCTTCAAGGCCTTACATTGGGCTCCTTTAAGGCAAGACCTTTCCCCACTCACATTCTTAATTATCTTCTCCATCCATTCCCAGTTTGGGAGTTGTTCAGGAAAAAGTCCCATGTGTTTAAATGAAGTTGGTTTAATAGAAAAAGTTAAATCACCATATAAAATATTCCAATTATTTGGAACACCATTTTTGATAATCCATTTAGTTTTTGTTCCTTCACGAATAAATTCTAAATCTGCTTTTTCCCATTCTTTATCATCTAAAGTTTTTTTCCAAATAGCCTCAGGGTCAGGGCGAGACAAAAGATACTTGCCATATCTTTCAAGTTTCTTACCATCACCTGTATCTACAAGTTCATATTCTTTTTGTTTTGTTGTTTTTAGTATCATTTTAAATATTTTGCAATATTACTCC
The DNA here is from genome assembly GCA_038323465.1 of Minisyncoccia bacterium. Taxonomy (GTDB): domain Bacteria; phylum Patescibacteriota; class Minisyncoccia; order Phycocordibacterales; family UBA9973; genus UBA8515. The sequence continues at coordinate 59,500 of JBBQGX010000001.1, forward strand.
TGTGTTGACTAAAATCCACACCATAGTGTACCTGACCATTGCTATCATGTAAATAGAACAAATAAGGAGAATCAACTGGTTTTATAGCTGATAATATTGAAGTAAATCCTGGATTACTAATTGGACTTTTTGGTAAACCATAATTTTTGTATGTACTTGGATCTGCATCAACCTGTAAAAGCATCCCTAATTTAAGTCTTTTCCATAAAATTCCAGAAATGATAGGAGCATCATCCTCCCCACCAACTTCTTTTTCTAATATTGAGGCCATGATTATTGTATCTGATAAACTTTTATTTGAGCTTTTCAATTCTTTATCAAGAGATGCAATTCTTTTTTTAAAATTTGAAGTCATTTCTACTAAAATCTCATCCGTAGTAGCAAGTGGGAAGAAAAAATAAGTATCTGGAAATAAATATCCTTGCTTACTCCTTGGATCAGTCAAAAATAGATCTCTTTGAAAATTTAGAATTTTATCTGCTAATAAATCAGACATCTGTAAATTCGTTAATCCTTCTTTAAATGTTATTCGAATTCTCTCTATACGATGGATTCCTCGGCCAATTTGCCAAGCAACATTCCACAAATATTCTCCTTTAACAAATTTATAATCACCACTTTGAATTTTTTTATCTGAAGAAATGATCAAAACAAATATTTTTAATAAGATAGGATTACGAACAACTTTTTCTGATTCTAGAACATTAGAAATTTTAGACAAAGAATCATTTGAAGAAATATGGATTATCACATCTTTTTCATGTATTGGCGCTCTTAATAAATAAGATCCAATAATAACTAAAAAGCTTATTGTAAGAATAGTGTTTAAAACTAATTTAGATTTGGAATTATTACCAACTTTTTTTTCTCCTTTTAAAATATCCATATTAAATTATATAGGCAAATTGGAAGGCGGTTTGGCAATTTTTGACTCAATACGCTTAAAGCTTGGAGTTTCTGAAACTATACCTGGGAAATGAAAAATAGTAGCTAACTCTTCAGTTGAGAGAACCATGAGTTCTGGTCTACCAGCTGGTAGAAAAGCTTTCAAAACTGCTGGTAATTTGAAAGTATATTGAAGCGGTGGATGGAAAAATATACGAAGTCTATACCAATCAAGCATTCTTTTCTTTTTGGCAGTCAGAGCAAGGCCAGTCGGATCAGACCATGGTGCATCAAATTGAGTAGCATTAATACGGTCAAATTCATTAATGGAAGGTTGAGCATATTGACGGAAAAGCAGACGTACGTCGCGACGCAAATTCTGAAATTGATCTTCAGTGCAAAGTCTCTTATCAGAAAGAGTTACAACTCGAATACCAGTATCAAAATGCAACTGTTGAATATTGGCTGTCATTTGCTTCACCATTGGATCAAGAAAAGATGGAGCACGTACTTCCATAACAGAACCTCCTGGTCCTAACCCCCCCGTTGCACTGAATTTAGTATAAGGTTTAAGTAACTCACGCATAAATTCTTCGGCTGCGACATAAAAGTCGACATGTTTTTTTTGAATGTGACTATGATACATCTTGGTACATTGTCTTATTAATATTTGAATCCAAACTTGTTGACCATTAGGGATAGAACCAAGATACTCTATAACTGGTGTAATCGGATCAATTTTAAATTCTTCTTTAATACCCGTTTTCATATCATCACCCATAGCCTTGTATGTTTTAATTGGTAGAAAATCTTCTTTCATTTTTCTAAATTCACAGCCCCAAGTATTCCAATCTCCGTCTTTTTTATATTGAGGCACATGAAAAGCATAATCATCAACTTCAACAACTTTAGCTTGGGGATACTGGCCGTAAATTTGAGTCTCAACGAGGTTACGCATCCTGGTTGGTGTACGAATGTAAAAATGAACCCGTCCATCAATGGAAGCAATCTCGAGTGAAAACCAAAACCATGGAGCTCCTTGTATGTATTGCTCCCAGAAACCTTTATTACTTCGATGGTAGAAGGCATTGGCTATAACTAATTCCATGGCTGCTGGTGATTTAATAACATCACGAGGAACTTGAACTTCAAGTAGAACCCATTTGATTCCCATGATAAATCGTTCTTGTCTATAATGATGCCATAAAATAAGTGCCAGATATGTTAAAGGAATCGGCATTAAATAGCCTATTCCAACTATCAAGACTTGGAGGAGATTCAAATTGTGAGAATTAAGAAAGTCTTGGATCATAGATATAATAAATTGAGAATTATAAAACTCATAAAACAAAAATTAAATACAAATTTAAAAATCGATAAACTAGTAAGCTCGAAGATTAGATGAAGTAAAAAAACCAAGCAATACTGCTATTATAATAATACCAAAAATTATTAATATGATGTTAATGATTCCACGATTGTACATAGATTTATTATAGCACTCAAGGATATATTTTAAAAGAAAAATCCCAAAACTTCTTGTTTTAGGATTTTTCTTTTAATTTAACAAATTGTATATAAACCTGTTTTATTTTTTTTGAAGTATTTAGCATTTTGTAAATTAACTAAAATAGTGTTCTTTTTTAGATATCTTTCTTTCATTACTTGATCAATAATATCATCTTTAGTCATAGGACCATTCTTTTTCAAAAGTTCCTTGATAACATCACGAACAACACCTGATTTATATCCCCATTCCGAAAGTGCGTAGATTCCTCTTCCAACTAAAACAAAACGAGGATCTTTTATAAGTTCATTGTGACAAGTTGCAGTGTGACATTTTTTATCAAAAGTATTAGCAACAGCTTTAGCAACTTCACGGAAATGCATAGGAGAACCATGTTTACGCATCATCAAAAAAGCATAATCTTTAACTCCACGAGTTTTAATAGAAGATGAAGTAGACTTTCCCCATTCACCGAGTGGGTTCTTACTAAGGGTTTTTGATATAGAAAGCCATCTCTTTGCAATTTCTTCACTCTTGTATTGTTCAGCTAAATCTTTTACTTCATCTAGAAATCTTGCTACCAGTTCCGCTTCGGGGATAAGTTGATCATCTGTTAAATTTTCAAATAAATTTTTTAATGATTTATGAACTTGTAGGGATATGTCAGCGTCAACACTCCACCTAGTTTTAAAATTAACATCTTCTTTATGTTTCGTAAATTCATCTCCGAGAGTTAAATAGAAATGAATATTGTTTTGAATAAGTTTATCTTTTGAAAGATGATTCAAAAAATCTTGCTCAGAAACAATAGCACCGAGTGTGTGCATTAATTTTTTTAATTCTTCAAAAACAGCTTTTTCATTTTTGAAACTTTCTGATTTACGAATGAAATTAAGGGCTGAATTTTCAATTTGTCGAACACGTTCACGAGTAATACCATACTTTTGACCGATTGCTTCTAATGTTTTTCTCTCTCCTTCATCTGTAAGTCCGAAACGATTCACAATTACCTCATGAACACGAGGTTGTAAATTTGTAAGAATACGTTTTGTAACTTGTTTTGGTTTAAATGTAATAGTATTAGCCATTTGTATTATAAATTAATTTAATAAATATCTTTACACTTTTATAATATCATTACTATTGTATAAAGTCAAATACAATAAGGTGTCAAAACATTCACACAATATGTGTATGTTCTATTTTTTACTAGCAACTGTTTTTGCTTTAGATCTGTCTTGCTCTGTCAAAAATTTCTTACGTAATCGAACATTTTTAGGTGTAATTTCAAGAAATTCATCATCAGCCATAACTTCGAGTGCTCTCTCAATAGAAAGTCGATATGGGGGCTTTACGTTAACAGCTTCATCTGTTCCAGATGAGCGCATGTTAGAAAGTTGTTTCCCTTTAGTTGGATTAACGCTCATTTCATCCCCTTTAGTCACGTTTCCAATAACCATCCCTTCGTAAACTTCATCTCCATGTTCAACGTAGAGTATTCCTCTTTCTTGTAATGTCCAAAGTGAGAAAGCGGCAACCTTCCCAGTAACCATAGATGTCATCGATCCAACGTCACGTTTTTTTATTTCTCCAGCATATTCTTTAAAACCAATAAATCGTGAAGCAAGTATTCCTTCTCCTTTTGTATCTACAACAAACTGTCCACGATAACCTAGAAGTCCTCTTGTTGGAATTTCAATTAACATTCTAGTGATACCTTCTTTTTCGTGCATGTTTGTAATCATTCCACGTCGAGATGTCAACTTTTCTATTACTGCCCCGGAAAATTCATTACGAACATCAATAGTCGCTTCTTCGTAAGGTTCAACTTTCATTCCATTCTCTTCTTTGATAATGACGTGAGGTTGAGATACTTGTAATTCATAACCTTCTCGGCGCATATTTTCAAGCAAAACAGCAATATGTAATTCGCCTCTTCCATAAACTAAATATCCTTCTTGAACTTCTTCTTCGTCGGGAGTATCAAAACTAATTCGAAGTCCAACATTGATTTCAAGTTCTTTCTCAAGTCTCTCTCTTATCTGGCGACTTGTAACATATTTACCCTCACGTCCAGCAAAAGGAGAATCGTTCACTAAAAAGTTAAGAGAAATGGTTGGTTCATCAATAGCAATAGAAGGCAATGATGCTGTATCAAGATTATCACAAAGAGTCTCACCTATAAAAACATCAGGAATTCCAGCAATCATAGCGATATCACCAGTTGTTACAACATCAACTTCTTTACGTGCTATACCTTCAAATGTAAAAATTTTACTAATACGAGCATTTCTATTTACACCATTTGGATTTTTTACAATAACAGTAGAACCAGTTTTAACAGAGCCTCCATATACACGAGCAATAGCCATACGTCCAAGAAAATTGTCATACCCAAGATTAAATACTTGTGCTTGGAATGCGCCATCTTTATTTATAGAAGCTTCAGGCACTTCTCTTAGTATTAAATCAAGAAGTGGAGTCAGGTCATTAGAATCATCCCCAAGTTTAAGAAACGCTTTCCCCTGTCTTCCAATAGCATAAATAGTTTTAAAATCAATTTGTTCTTCATTTGCACCTAACTCTAAAAATAATTCAAGGACTTCTTCGTGAACTCTATCTGGATTGGCTGCTGGTTTATCTATTTTATTAATAACAACAATAGGTTTAAGTCCTAGTTCTAGAGATTTTTTCAAAACGAATCTTGTTTGAGGCATAGGACCTTCTTGAGCATCAACAAGAAGAAGAACAGAATCAATAGCGCGTAAAACACGTTCAACTTCAGATCCAAAATCCGCGTGACCTGGAGTATCCACAATGTTTATCTTTGTGCCCTTGTAATTAACTGACGTATTTTTTGAATATATAGTAATACCACGTTCAAGTTCAATGGCATTGGAATCCATAGTGACACCTTCTTCAACCATCCCGCATTGCTTCATTAATTGGTCAGTTAATGTTGTTTTGCCGTGATCAACGTGAGCTATGATAGCTATATTTCTGATTTCTGTTTGTTTCATATGTTGATAAAACGAAACAAATTATTTTATAAAAAAATGTCTGGCTCCTTGTCCTCCATCATCCGAAGACTTTTTTTAGAATATAATTTGTGAAGTTTCTAATAAGAGGTGAAAAATAAAATCGCCAATAGGCGAAACTACTTTTAATATATCATGTTTTTTAAAATTTGTAAAGAAAAATACAAAGATACATCATAAAGATACATCAATACTAATTTGATGATTAAATTTACATATAAAATAGCCATCATCCACAAAGTGAATGATGGCTATTTTTTTAATTGAATATTGAACTTAAAGTTGCAATATCCATAATTTTTCAATTTCCCTTTTTACCAAAGTTGAATTTTTTGTTCTGATTACAAATTCAGGGTTCCAATAAACCCCATGTTTGAATTTTTTATAAACAACTGGATGATACCATCCACAATTACAATGTACTGCATAAGGGTCTTTGTTTTCATCTCTTAAGATACCATTTGCAGAACAAAATAATGGTCCTTTTTCTTTTTTTGGTTTTCTTAAAAGATTTTTATCTCTTTTAATTGGAGCCATTGGTCTTGATTTAGGATCATTAAACATCCTAAATAAATATCTATCTGATTTGAAATTCTCAAGATACTTAAGATACTTTGCAGTGAATACATCATTGTTTAACATAATTATTCCTCCTTTAAATTAGAAATTATTTATTTTTATTTATTTTTTAATGAACAAATTAAAAGAACTAAAAACCAGCTTTTTTTAAAAGCTGGTTTTTAGTAATAATTTGTTTTAGATAAATATTATTAACAAAAATCAACCTTCAAATTGAAAGTATAAAAATAGAAACTTCCCCAGAAGCTCTTATTTAAATTTTGATTTTTACTAATATTAACCATATTTATATATTTACATTTTTGAAAATTAAAGTCAATCTTTTTGATTTAAGAGCTGAAATATAGAAATTTTTATATTTCAGCTCTCAAAACTATCTATTCTGCCACTCTTTCTCTTGTCGACATAGAAGCTTACTTGCATGCTCAGGATGTGCCATTATAGCTTTAACTGCCCTTTCTAGCCTCACACCTTGTGACCCTTTGATTAAGATTAGGTCTCCTTTCTCAATGATTCCAACAAGAAATTTGGCTGTTGTTATAGATGAATCAAAGATGTAAAGATCCTTCTTCTTGAACCTACTTTCTATCGCCCCTTCAGCAATAAATTTAGCACGAGGTCCAACGACAATCAACATATCAACAACCTCAGCAACCTTTTCACCTAAATTGTGATGTTCTTCCTCCGTAAATTTACCAAGCTCGAGCATATCCCCTAAGACTGCGATTTTTCTCTTACCTTTCATTTCCTTTAGAACTTCTACAGCAGCAAATGCCGCTACTGGAGAAGAATTATAAGTATCATCAATAATTATAGAATTATTTACCCCTTCAATCAAAGAAAGTCGTCCGGGTGGAGTATTATAGTCACTAATATAATTTATAGACTGGAGTAAATCACATCCTACTTCTGATGCTACAGCGATAGCCGCGAGTGCTGAGCCAACAAAATTCATTCCTACAATATTTGGCAGAATCACAGGGAATGTATGTCCATCATGCTCAAGCTTGAAACTAATACCACGAGTAACTTCTACTCCTTCTATGTTGGTTTGTAGATAAGAGAGATAGGTTGAATGATAAGTTGCATTTTCGTCTATTCCATAAGAAACTGTTCTACGATTAGCTTTATTGTGAATCTCATAAACTTTATCATCATCATGATTTAAAATGAGTACTCCATCTGGTTTAAGAGCAAAGGCGAGAGCACTCTTCTCCTCAATAATATCTTCAACACTTTCAAAGAATTCAACATGGACAGGCTTGTCTGGGAAACGAGTTATAACGACAATATCAGGAGCAAGCCATGGAGCTACATTCTTTTTTATATCACCAGGCTTTCCTACTCCAACTTCCAATATTAGAAATTCAGGATAATTATGTTTCCATAAAATAATAAAAAATCCCGAAAGAATATTTTCAAACCAAACAAAAGGATTACTCCATCCATTTGGGCAACCCAAAATAGTAAGGGGTAACCCTATTTCACTATTAAAACTTTTCTCACTTTTACGAATGGTTTTAAATTTTGATAAAACTGTAAATATTGCATCCTTCGTGGAAGTTTTGCCAACTGATCCAGTAATAGCAATAATTTTTGGTTTATATTTTTTTAAAACAATTTTAGCTTCCCATGTAAGGATAGAGACTATTATTTTTTTAAATATATTTTTCATATTTTTCATATAACTCACTACATTCTACTTACTATTTTTATCTATCAGGTGGAACGTTGTAATAATTTAGTAGAAATTTTGTGATTTCGACAAATGGTGGAATAAGTGTTTGAGATGCATATTTTACATTCTTAGGATTTTTCAAGAAGAGAAAAACAATAAACTGTGGATCATAAGCCGGAAAATATCCAAAAAATGAGTGTGTATGGCGATCAGTATAATAACCTTTGCCGTTCTCCATAGCAACCTGAGCTGTCCCTGTCTTTGAAGCAATACTATAATGTTCCATTTTATGATTTCCATTATCATAAGCTTCAAATACGTGGACAAGCATCCGAGAAATTGTTTCTGAGGTCTCTTTCTTTATTATACCAGAACTTGAGACAGGATACTCTAATATTTTAAAAGAACCATCTTTATATCTAATTTGTTTGGTTAAATGAGGGATTACTAAATCTCCACCATTAGCAATTAAAGAAAAAGCTCTCACTGCCTCAATTGGAGTTAAAGCAATACCTTGACCAAAAGAAGCATTAGCATACTCAATATCGCGCGGACTCTGTAGGTTACTTATCAAACCAGATGTTTCATTTGGTAAATCTATCCCAGTTTTTTCTCCTATACCATATGACTTCATGTATGTACGAAATTTGTCATGACCTAATTTGCTCTCCACAAAAACCATCCCAGTATTTAAAGACTGATCAAGGACTGTTTGCATTGGGACTGTTCCTCTCCCCTTTTTATCGAAGTTATAAATATCTTTCTTATTAACAGTCACGAAACCTTTATCAAAATAAGTAGTTAGAGGTGTGACAACTCCAGTATCTAGTGCCGCTGACATAACAAGAGGTTTTATCACAGAACCAAACTCTAAAACATCTTCAACTATTATATTGCGATAAACATTAGTTTTTTTTACATCCCCAAATTTATTTAGATCAAAAGAAGGCATGCTAGCGATAGCATATATTTCTCCTGTCTGAGGATTCATAATGATACCTCCTGCAGAATCTGCATTCCAATTATTAAATGTTGTTCCAAGTACATCTTCGAGAGTATGCTGAGTTGATGGTTCTATTGTTGTAACTATATCTCCTTGTTTTTCAGTATTAATAACTGATTCTTTTATGTTTGAAAATACTTCCGCAAAAAAATTTACATAGGCCTCATCTTTTGGTTTAGATAAAATATTATTATAAAATCTCTCAAGTCCATATTGACCTATTTTGTCATCACCCTTATAAGCCAAAAAACCGAGAGTCTGCGAAGCCAATTCTCCTCCAGGATAGAATCTCCAATTATCTTTAAAAATAGAGACCCCAGAAATTTTTAAATTATCAATTTCACCAACTTGTTCTTTTGTTAAGTGATATGCGATTTCTTCATAGGGATCACTTATTCTATTGGCCTTAGTGATAAAAGTATCATGATCCATTTCCATATAAGGAGATAAAGCTTTGTATGTAGCTTCTTTATCTTTAATATCCTTAGCTCTTATAGCTATCTTGAACCCAGAAGAAACAGTTGCAGCTGCTACAAGTGATCCATCTTTTTTTGAGAAAAATATTGAACCTCGATCGAAAATATTACTAGCAGGAGTAGCGTATTGCCTATCTGCTTTTTCAGAATATAGATTTTGGTGAATTATTTGTACAAAAAATAATTTCGATATTAAAATAATAGCAAAAATAAAAATAAAAGCAGAAACAATCATTATTCGTGAATGAAACGATGATAAATTCATTATCTAATAGCTACATGAGTAATAGAACGAGTAGCAAAAATATTTGAATGAGTCTCTATGTACCCAAGCGACAAAGCTCGTGATTTATTTATTTCATTCATATTGTTTAAGTAATTTAACTCTAATTGGCTGATATTACTACCTAAGATAACTGCTGTATTTTCAAGAGATTTACGAGCAACCACATTAAAAGTGATAGAACCAATCATATATACATAAAAAATTGAAAGAAATACCAAAGAACCAATAAGTACGCGGAATATTACTTTTTGCGTGTAAGTATTCCCTACTATTTCTTTTGTTATTATTTTTGTTTTACTCATATTTTTATATTTATATTTTTTTAATTAATCTTAATTTTGAACTACGTGCCCGAGGATTTATTTTCAGCTCTTCATATTTTGGAATTATCGGTTTTTTTGTTAATATTTCTCCTTTTCCTTTTTGCTTCAAATCAACATAAGCTCTCTTTACTATTCTATCTTCTAAACTATGAAATGATATTATTGACATCCTTCCATCTGTCTTTAGACAATTAAAACCTTTTTCTATCACCTGTTCTAAGTTCGAAAGCTCACTATTTGTCGCAATGCGTAAAGCTTGAAAGGTTCTTGTTGCTGGATGAATTTTCATACCTCTATAATTCCTTCCAACAGCTTCGTCTATGATTTTTACTAAATCAAAAGTTGTCTCTATTTCTTTCTCTTTTCGTGCTTCAACAATCTTTTTTGCAATTCTTCTTGAGTATTTCTCTTCTCCAAAACCATAAATGATATCTGCAATACTTTCTTCCCCCCAAATGTTTACAATATCCTTTGCTGTCAAATCTTCATCTGTAGGTTCTTTCTTCATAGTCATAAGCAAGGGTTCGTCTTTCAAGAAAGAGAAACCTCTACCTGCAACTTCTAATTGAAATGAACTAATACCCAAATCAAGCAATATACCATCAACTTCCTTAATCCCAAGATCTTTTAGAACTTTATCAATATCTTGAAATCCAGAATTCACAAAAACAAAATCATTCGGAGTGTCTTTTATTAGATCTTCTGTTCTAGACTTTGCATCAAAATCTAAATCAAGTCCGATAATCTTTATACTTGAACCAAAACGCTTTATCATCTCATAAGTGTGCCCACCACCACCTAAAGTACCATCCACTATGATGTCTCCTTTCTTTATAGCAAGACCATCTATAGATTCATTTTTTAAAACAGGAATATGTGTCATATTAAAGAACTCCTATCTGCCCTAATTTATCTGCGAGAGCATCAGCCTGTGTTTCTACTAACTTCTTGTAATCATTCCAAGCCTTTTCATTCCATATTTCTGCACGATTCTGTACTCCGATAACTACTACTTTGTTCGTAAGACTTGATCTATTTTTTAAATTTTCCGGAATTAGTATTCGTCCATTGGCATCCACATCAACTATGGCTGCTTGACCAAACATAAATCTCGAGAAACTTCTATTGTCTGACGCCAACATTGAGGAATCTGATAATTTCTCTGATACTTTTTGCCACTCTTTAGTGGTGAAAATTGAAAGACAATTATCGAGCCCTGGAGCAACAACAATACTCTTCCCCATCTCCTTTCGGAATTTAACGGGTAATGACATTCTATTCTTTTCATCTAGTGTATGTGTGTATTCTCCAATAAGCATAATAATATTATGAAATATAGTTATTATTCTGAAATCCCACTATATCCCACTTAAATATATTATACACCACTTCATCCCACAATACAAACAAGCTATCCCACTCAAAACTGTGCATAACTTATAAAAATATGATTAATAAAATATCCTTATTTAGTAAGGTTAAATTAATTTCTATAATAATTATTTAGACTAGAGTAATAAAAGTTTTTGTTCTTTATCATATATTGATAATAAAAAAGCAATAATTGTTGCATAGGAATAAATAATACTAATTGGGAATAAGTAAACTTTCCTGATACGGATCTAGTGTTATGAGCCTCGAACAATAGGTGTAATTTTATAAGGGTTTCCTTTGCAAAAAAGAACAAAAGCCGTACTCATCAATTCAATTGATCGAGTACGGCTTTAATTTTTATATAATCTAAAAATATATTATTCCTTAGGTCTCATTGTAGGAAAGAATACAACATCACGAAGATTTTTCTGCTCTGTGAATATCGCTACTATCCTATCTATCCCCATACCAAAGCCTGTCATAGGTGGCATTCCGTGCTCCATAGCTGTCAAAAATCCCTCATTTACATCCATGGCTTCATCGTCTCCTTTCTCTTTTGCATTTGCCTGAGCTTCAAGTAGACTTCTCTGTATCAAAGGATTCACAAGCTCGGCATACTGATTTGTTATCTCTGCTCCAGCGATAATAAGCTGACAGACCTTCGCTGTACCATTCTCATTCTGTTGAGCTAAAGGTTTTAAATCTCCAGGAAAGTCTGTAACAAATGTCGGATTGATTATTTTACCTCTTGAAGATTTCTTATATATTTTATCTAGTAAATTACCGCGTCCAAGTTTCATCACTTCTTCTTCTTTAACTCCCCATTTCAAAGCTTCTTTCTGTGCTTCTTCGGTAGTTATAGTTTCGATATCTATATCTGCATCTTTCTTTAATAATTCTCCAAATGCAACACGAGGCCACTCTAGACTTATATCTACATCTACTTCATTACCTTCATTGTCGTAAACTTTGTAAATATTTTTACCTACAACATTAATAGCGATAGACTTTATAAGCTCCTCTGTCCATTTCATATTCGTTTCTAGACTTTGATACGCTGCATACCACTCTATCATTGTGAATTCTTGTAAATGTGTAGGGTCCGAACCTTCATTTCTAAAGTTTTTACCTATTTCGTAAACTCTCTCATACCCACCAACCATAAGCATTTTATGCTCAAGTTCTAAGGATATACGAAGAACCATATCCATATCATAATCATTATGATGAGTGTTGAATGTTTTAGCCATAGCTCCACCTGCTTGATTCTGTAAAATTGGAGTCTCTATCTCTAGGAAATCCTTTTTATCAAAAAATTCTCTAACAAATTTAATGATCTTAGATCTAACGATGAAGCGGTCATATACTTCCTTATCCATAAGTATATCTAAATATCTTTTACGATAAGTCTCTTCCAAATCTTGAAGTCCATGCCATTTATCAGGAAGAGGTAAAAGTGCCTTAGTAGCCATGTACCAATCTTTTATCAAAATACTTTGCTCCCCACGTTGAGTTATAAATAGTGAACCTGTAACAGAAATGAAATCTCCATTGTCAACAGTATCAACAAATAGATTAAATAATTCTTCTTTTAATTCATCTTTTTTTAATACAGCTTGAAAACGGTCAGCTCCATCTAAAAGTACGATGAAAAGTATTGCCCCTTGTCCACGTACAACCATTACTCTCCCTGCGATAGAAACATTCTCTGTTTCAGATCCGACAGCAAGAGTTTCAAAGGAGTCTTTGATTTTTTTAATGGAATAATCGCGAGGGATAGAAACAGGATACGGATTCATACCTGCTTCTTTTAGTTTATTAATTTTGTTTAATCGCGCTGTACGCAATTCTTCTATTGATGCCATTTCCTTATTGTATATCAATAAGGGTGTACTTGACTAGCCCCTTGGGAGTTTTAATAGAAACAATATCATCTTTTTTCTTACCAAAAAGAGCTCCACCTAAGGGAGATTTATTTGAAATTTTATTGTGAATCATGTCAGCTTCTTCAGCTCCAACAATATTGTAAATTATCGTTTCTTTTACTCCATCTTTTTTAACAACAACAGTTGTTCCAATTTCAACTTTTGAACTTTTATGTTTCTTAACAACAATAGCAGATTGAAGCATGTGCTCAATTTGATTTATGCGATCTTCTGTTTTTCCTTGATCTTCGCGAGCTTGATGATATTCAGCATTCTCTGATAAGTCACCGAGTGCTTTCGCAGACTCAAGAGATTCTAATATCTCTTTTCTTTTAATGGTTTTTAATGTTTTAAGCTCACCCATTAATACCTGTTTTTTCTCTTCTGTTATATAATTTATTTCTTCCATAGTTGGAGAATTGTAGCAGTTATTGATAAATAAGTCAAAGAAATAGAGAAATTATTTAAAGTATTCTGGGGTATAAACACTCATATAATCAATGACTTCACTCATAACTCGAGTGGCATTACCTGAGGCCGCTTTTGGACCACGTTCCATTAAAACAGCAAAAGAATATTTAGGATTATCATATGGGAAGAAACCAACAATCCAAGAGTTTGTATTTGTATTCCCTAAGCCGACCTGAGCCGTTCCTGACTTTGCTGCTACTTTGACAGTAGGTAGGTTTAGTGCTGTAGCAGTACCTTCTGTTACAGCCATTCGCATACCTTCTTTTATAACTTTCATTTTGTCTTTATCAATTGGAATAACTACTTTTTTGTCCTCATATATTTTATCTGATAACCTCAAGTGAGGTGTCGGAATTATGCCATCAGTAGCAATACCAGCGACTGCTCTAGCTACCGATAATGGAGTAACCTGAAAACCGTATTGACCAATAGATGTATTATAAGTATCTCCAACTCTCCATGCATCACCTTTAAATTTTTTTAATTTCCATTCTGGGGTAGGAATAATTCCAGATTTCTCTGCTCCAACATCAATTCCAGATTTTTGAGCAATACCAAACATTTGAGAATATTTATCAATATTTAATATTCCTAAACCTTTTTGATTTTCATACCCTCCTCCGATTTCATAAAAATAAACGTCTGAAGAGATTGCGATAGCTTTTCTCATGTCAATATTTCCAAATGATCCATGGTCTTTAAATATGGATTTATTTTCGGGGAAATATGGATTTGGGATAGAGATAGAACCATTTGAAAGTATTAGTTTTGAAGGACTAATAACATTCTCAGCAAGCGCAGCATAAGCAAAAAAAGGTTTAACAATAGAACCCGGAGTATACAATCCTGATATAGGGCGACTAAGAAATACTTTTCTTTTGTCTGAAAAATAACTATTTATAGTTTTTTTGTCATCACCTTGAGATAAAATGTTTGAATCATACTCAGGATAACTAACCATAGCAAGTATTTCTCCTGTCTTAATTTCCATTAAAACCCCAGCTCCTCCTGAAAAAGAAGCATTGTTTGCCATCGAAAGGATGGAGTCATACATTCTTTTTTGTATTTTACTATCTATAGAAAGTTTAATATTTGTTCCAGAAACTGGTGGTGTCACAATATTTTCAGATTGAATTGTACCCTTCACATCAGTCTCAGTTATTCGAACCCCATTTTTACCATTCAAAATAGAATCATATGATTTTTCTATTCCGTCTTTTCCTATAAATGAATCTTGCCAATAGTTCCCAGAGGAATCTTTAGAAGGTGATGAAACATAACCAAGTAAGAGGCTAAAACCATTGTCTTTTATATATAACCTTATTGGTGAGGAAAATTTATTTAAATCTTCTTTGTTCCAAGAATTCCAAACTAAAAGGACTTCATTTCTATCATAAACGAGACCACGGTCAGCAAATATAGGTTTTTTCATTAATGTATTATTTTCACTCTTTTTAAAATAAGCCTCACCTTTTATTATCTGGAGACTCCCTAATTTATAAATAAAAATTAAAGAGCAGAATATAAAGAACATACCAAGGGTAAAAATTGATCTCTTTGGAATTGTCCTCTCTAGTCGCCCCTCAAATTGCTGAGTGTTAAACTCAGGCAAATTTTTTGAATCTAGGAATATCTCATCTGGGGCAATATCTCTTTTTATTTGATTATTATTTATGTGGAAAGACATTGTTGTTTTTATATAATATTATTCGATCTTTTAAAGATTGAATTAATAAATAAAATACTCCTATTGATAAATAAAACAAGGTTGAGGAACTAATTATTGATAAATTTGGAACTGTTGATAAAATAAATATTATAATACCTGTAGCCAGAAACTCATAAAAATTCATAAAAACAAATAGCCCAACCATAGCCAAGATCGCAGTGTACCACCAAGGCAAAAGGAATATCGACAAAAACAGTAATATATCAAAAAAAAGCCTTTTCATGTGAGTATTATACTAGAAATATATCTAAATTAACAATTTATCAGTAGTTTTATCTATTTCTAATTTTACGATAGGCGCCACGGAAAATGAAAAATAAAACTAGAACAATTAATGCATAAAAAACAATTTTATTGCCAAAAATAAAAGATAGTACCAAAAAGAAAAATATCTTAAGATAAGCGATTGGTTTTTCTGTGGCGTCTGTAGTATTTGATTTAACAGAACCCGAAGGAACTTTTTTCTCAGTAGTTTTTATATTATTTGTAGTAGTTGTTGGAACAGAAACTTTCTCTATTTTATTTAATAAATCTATTTCATTTTGTGTTTCAGTTTTTGTATTAGAAATTTTTTTAAATAAATCAGTTCGGAAAGTTTCAATTAGTCCTAAATTCTCTGAGACAGGGACAGTAACTGAAGTTGGGATAATATTATCGATAATTCCACCTGCTTTATCTATCTGATTTTTTATAATATCTCCACTTGTTGCCGGCTTTCCATCAATTGTTTTAATTACAACTGGTACAAATTTAATATCAACTGTCGTAGCATAATGGCCAAGGGAAACAACTTTTTTTTTACCACTGGAGGTAATACTTGGAGATATAATTTTAGCAGAGATAGAATGATCACCAGAAGTTACTTTCCAAGAAACCGAAGTATCTGTGAGTCCAGAAGGTGCAACGAGGACATCTCTTGTTCCAAGTAAAACATTTTTATCATAAAATTCTACTTTAGCTGAAAGTGGTGAAGCACTATTATTCCAAATAGCAGTAAATATCTTGACTGTATCCCCTTCTACAAGAGGTTCTTTTGAATACCAAATTTGCCCCGGAATAAAACCTGATGTATTTAACATATCAGCATTAACTGATTGAGTTAAACAAAGATATATTAAAATAAATATTGATATATATTTCTTCATCCTGTTATTTTTGTACCACAAAATTGTTCCTTAATTTTATTTTAACGTAAAAGTAGCTTTGACTGTCAACATGATATTCTTTTCTACTTTTGAAGTATCGTATGAGCCATAATCGGAAACTTCATTTGAATTTGCTGATTGAACTTGAACTACACCCGATGAAGCACTTTTCAGCTGACCTATTGATTTACCACTCGATGTAGCTAGAACTGATGCTCGAGATTTTGCGTCCCTGACGGCATCAGAAAGCATTGCTACGCGCTCCTCAGGGAGCTTGGTATAAGTAAATTCTAGTGATTGAGTCGAAAATATTACACCTTTTTCAATAAGTGGTTGGATATTTTTTGCGACTTCGGCGATAGCATTAACATCAGATGAATTGATATCTATGGTTTGACGAAGAGTATAACTTCGTTCGATATTTTGGTTTTGATCATAATTCTGATCCATAAAAACAGGAGAAATAACTATCTGATTATCTGGAATATTTTTTTCTTTCAAAAATTCTTTAACATTTATTAGGTCTTTGGCCATATCAGCATAGCCTTGTTTTAGTGTACTTGCTTTTGCAACATGATTAATAACTCCAACCCATTTTACATGATCAGAAACAACGGCTTTTGTAGTACTCCCTGTAACAGTTAAAGTATTATCAAAAGATTTTATTTGATAAAAAGTATAAGCCCCAACTAAAGAAGCAAGAACTATTCCAAGCCCAATAAAGAATCTAGAGTTAAAAAATGATGTATTATTATTCATAATAATATTATACTCTTATTTTATAATCATAGCTACTTCAATATATATTCTCCTATTTTAAAAGCTTCACCTGCACCCATCGTCACTATTATATTTTTCTCTCCCATTTTTTCAAGTCTTATTAGAATATTTTTTTCAAGTAATTTAAAATCATGGAATGCTTCAGCATTATCAGTATATTTGTTTATTTCAAATTCGAGTATCTCTGAAGAAATAGTTCCATCATCTACCTCACGAGCATAGTATATAGGTAGGAGCATAACTTGGTCAGCATCTTTGAAACTTTGAGCAAAATCATCCAGTAAAAGCTTCGTCCGAGAAAAAAGATGTGGTTGAAATACTACTGTGATATTCCATCCTTCACTTTTGGGATATAACTCCCTGAAACCCTGAAGAGTAGAAGTGATCTCTGTTGGATGATGAGCATAGTCATCATATACAAGTACACCGTTTGGCATTTGACCCTTATATTCAAAACGCTTCCATGTACCAGGAAACTGACAGATATACTCTTTGGCAGAATCTTTTGAAATACCACACATAGAGGCGGCGGCCACGGCCGCCGCCGCATTCTTCTTGTTATGAACCCCTGGAATTTTTAATTTCAAATTACTATCGAAATACTCACCATAATCAACAATTTTTGCATTTGTATCTTTTATCACATCTGCAATGTTTTCATCACTTGGATTACAAATTACAAACCCATCACTTGGAACTTTCATCACCATGGCACGGAATGCACTTTTAATATCTTCAATATCTTTATAATAATCCAAGTGATCTTTGTCTATATTTGTAATCACTAAAATATTTGGATTTATATTTAGAAATGACATCTTGTACTCACAGGCTTCGACAACAAAGTATTTACTACTACCTGCTATAAAATTGCTTTTATTGGCAAGCAAACTTCCGATGACAACTGTTGGGTCTTTACCCTCATCACAAAGTATTTGGGATATCATCCCTGTCGTTGTTGTCTTTCCATGAGTCCCTGCGATTGCTATCGTATACTTACCCTCACTTACAATGCCAAGCATTTCTGGGTATGAACGAACAGGAATTTTGTTTTGATTTTTTAATTTTTCATATAAATCCTTATCATAATTTTCTATAGCAATCGTATAAACAATCAAATCTGTATTCTCTGGTATGTTTTCAAAAGCTTGCCCTATCTTTATATCTACCCCTAGCTTAACAAGCTCTTTAATTATCTCTCCTTCCTGCATATCCTGCCCCGTTACATGTTTCCCTTCTCCTAGCATCATCCTGGCAATCGCCGAAATCACGATACCAACCATACCGATAAAGTGCACGTGTTTAATTTTTGATAAATCTAAATCTTTCATTTTATTAATAATTTTTAATATTTTCAATTAATTCAGGAAATTCTATTTGAATAAAGTGTCCTCTATCTTCAAACAATGTTAGTATCGCATTCGGTAAATCTATTTTATATTTTTCTGCATCGTGATAAGAAACTTCTGGATCATCTTTGCTTTGATACAAAAAAATCTTATCTGCCTTCTTATTTAATTCTGAAACATTATTATCGAGAGCAAAATCAGCTAATGATTCATTTACAAATTCAGTATCATATGGAGCTGCAACCAAATGCAATTGTAATATTTTGTGCTGAAAATTATTCTCAGATAAATATTTTGCAAGAAATATTC
>JBBQGX010000002.1:0-64593 GCA_038323465.1 Minisyncoccia bacterium
CGGTTACACTATAAACTTTGATGCCCAAGGTGGAGAGGTAAGTTCAAGTTCAAAAGCTGTAACTTATTATTCTACTGTTGAATCTTTGCCAACCCCAACACGTTCAGGTTATTCATTTACAGGATGGAATACATCTGCCAATGGATCAGGTACGACTTATACTAGTAGCAGTATTTATCTATTAAACGCCGACCTTACTTTATATGCGATTTTTGAATTAATTCCTGTGCATCATAGCTCAGGGTCATCTGCCTCTTCTCGCTATAACAACCTTCTTGCTATGGGGAACATACAAGCAGCTAATCAATTAAAATTAGAATTCCCCACGATGATTACTCCAATAGCAACCCACAATTCTTTGGATGAGCAAGTAATCATAGAAATTACTTCAAAATACACATTCACCAAGATTCTTAAACAGAATATTTCCCATCCTGAAGTTAAAGAACTTCAGAAATATTTAAATACTCATGGTTATGTACTCGCTAAATCTGGAGCAGGCTCAGTAGGAAAGGAGACAACTAAATTTGGTCCCGCTACAAAGAAAGCTGTTATTAAGTTTCAGATTACTAATGGTTTAAAAGGGGATGGAGTTGTAGGACCAATGACTGTATCTAAGATGAAGTAACAATTTAAAAAATAGTATTAAAAGGGGTAGGGGAACCTATCTCTTGTAAACATAATAGTCGAAGCTCATGGAGTATAGGACCCTTGAACGTTCAGTTAGTTTATTTAGCCCTTTAATTTAGGGTTATTGTAGGCTAATAGGAGTTGAACTAATTTAATATTATCTGTTACAATAAGTATATTATGAAAAAAAATCTAAAAGTTATTGGGATTATTTGTATTATTTTTGTTTTATTTGTAATTGCTGGTATGTATAAGTTTAATTATTTGTCTGGTAAATCTGGGTATGATGTTGATGGGAACAAGATGGTATTGTCTGATTATAAAAATACCTCGTATACTATCGATGGTCAGATAGTGAAGCTTGTTGATGGTATTTCTGAAGTAGAATCAGCTCCAGGTTCTGCTTCGAAGATCATTACTAAATATTTTGGTAATGAGATTAAAAAAGATCTAAATGGAGATGGTAAAGATGATATAGCTTTTCTTGTAACTCAAGAGAATGGGGGGTCTGGAACATTCTTTTACGTTGTAGCAGCACTTAATACTTCTAATGGATATATAGGTTCTCATGGAGTCTTACTTGGAGATCGTATCTCTCCACAAACAACAGAATCAGGCAAAGGTAATTCAATAATCGTTAACTATATGGACAGGGTTTTTGGAGAACCAATGACCACGTCTCCGTCTGTTGGTAAGAGTATCAAATTAATTTTAGATCCTACTACAATGCAATTTGGAGAATTGGCTCAAAATTTCGAAGGAGAAGCCGACCCAAAACGAATGAGCCTTAACATGAAAACATGGAAGTGGGTAAAAGCTGAATCTAGTGATGGGGAAATTGTTGTTCCAAAAAAAGATTCATTTACTCTTACTTTCAAAAAGGATGGAACTTTTGGAACTACCACAGATTGTAATATTGCCGGAGGAAAGTATGATTTGAAAGATAATACTATCGTCTTTAGTAATATATTTTCTACAAAAATGTACTGTGAGGATTCTCAAGAAAATTATTTTATTTCTTTATTAGATAAAACTAATGGATATCTTTTTACTTCAAAAGGCGAACTTGTGTTAACTCTTAAATCAGATAGTGGATCTGTTTATTTTAAGTAATAAATCATTACTATCAGTATATTTTGCATATAAATTATCCATATATTCTGTATTTTCTAGTATAACTATAATAAAACTCGGCTAGAGACTCTCCTACATTCAGTTGGTTTGTTTAACCTTTCAATTTAGGGTTATTGTAGGGTGATAGGAGTTGAACTATTCATATTTCATAATTAAGTTATGAAAGAAAAACTAGAGATGACTTGTATAAAGGATAGAGGGGGTCGAATTATTAATTATTAAAAAATATCCCGTAAAAATTTAGAATTCACGGGACGCATAAAATATATGAAAATTAAAAAGAATATAATTGCTGTGTTTACTTTAGCTATCATTGGAGTTATTGGACTCATAGCTGTTAATTCAGTTTCTGCTTATAGAGGGGATCCAAGTGTTAAAGGACCAAATTATGCAGTAGAGAGACATGACGCAATAGAAAAAGCTTTTGAAACTAATGATTACACAGCTTGGAAAAATCTTATGCAAGGAAGAGGTCGTGTCGCAATAGTTGTGACTAAAGACAATTTTGCAAAATTTGCTCAAGCTCATAATTTAGCTCTACAAGGTAAAACAACTGAAGCAAGTGCAATTAGAAAAGAATTAGGTTTAGGATTAAAAGATGGGAGTGGACAAAATAGTGGTTTTGGTCTTGGACGAGGTCAAGGAATAGGACACAGAGGGATGATGAGATAATTTAAGATAATAAAAGGTATTTACTGCAGGGCTCACTCCGCGATAAATACCTTTTATTGCCTTAGAAAATATAATAAATAATTGTGTTAAAATTATAATGTATGGAAGACTTAAAAACATTAACAGATGAACAAATAGTAGAATATGTCAGAACTAAAGACAAAGAATCATATGTCGAAATTGTTTTACGATATCAAGATAAACTAATAAGATATTCCAACTCTTTAATACATGACGAGCATAAATCTGCTGATATTGTTCAAAATACTTTCATAAAAGCTTTTGTTAATCTAAATAGTTTTAATATAAAGATGAAGTTTTCTACATGGATATATCGTATACTTCACAATGAGGCAATAAATAAGATTATCAAACACAAGAGAGAAGTTCCACTCTCTCTTGATATGGATATAGTAAGTGATGAAGATATAGAACTAAATTTTAATAAAGAAGAAATTAAGACAAAAGTAAATAATTGTATATCAGGAATGCCTCTTATTTATGCCGAACCACTAACATTATTTTTTCTAGAAGAAAAATCGTATGATGAGATAAGTGATATTTTGCGATTACCAATAGGAACAGTCGGGACAAGAATTAACAGAGCTAAGAATTTATTAAAAAATATATGTCAAACCAAGAATTAAATATAACAGAAAATGTAATGAATAAGATCAAAAACGGGGAAGCAAAGATGAAGTCCCGATGGTATTTTCTCTTAGGTTCTACCGTAGCAATTATTGGACTTGTTTTTTTAGTAACCACCTTAATCTTTTTGCTGAATTTAATAATATTCTCTCTTCGAACGCATGGGCCAATGGGGGATATTCGTTATGAACAACTCATTTCTAATTTTCCCTGGTGGGCTCCATTTATAGCAATCACCGGAGTTGGTTTTGGCATTTGGATATTAAAGAAATTTGATTTTTCTTATAAAAAGAATTTCCTCTTTATTGTTATTGGGTTTATTTTAGCTATTGTCATTGCTGGATGGTTTATCGATTATCTTGGATTTAATAATCTTATGGAAAGAGGTCCGATGAGAGGCCTATATCAGTATCAAGGTGGGGGAGGTACGATGGGTCAAGGTTGGAGAGGCTCGAGATAGTGTTATGTAGTTTTTAAAAGTTAGAGTATATCTTGACTTCTTTTTATTATTAGTATATCATTCAAATGTAGGTTTGAATGTATTATGAATAATATAACAAAAAAACAGAATATAGAATTATTTGCAAAGAAGCTAAGAGTAGCGGGGGATTCAAGTAGATTAAGAATTCTTTGTCTTATCTTTAGTGACAAAAAAGTCTGTGTTTCAGATATTGCTAAAGAATTGGGGATGAGTGTGGCGATTACATCACATCATCTACAATCTCTAGCAAAAGAAGGCTTACTTTTATCAAGTCGAGAAGGTAAAAAAATCTGCTATTCCTTGTCAAAAAATGATATGGTGACAGATTTAAAGAAGTTTATATGTCGATATAAATAGGTTAGATTATTAAAAATAATAAAAAATTATATGAATCCAAAAAATAAAAAAGTTATCGTTTACTCAACAACAACATGCCCATATTGTGTATATGCAAAAGAATTTTTCAAAGAGAATAATGTTTTATTTGTAGATAAAAACGTATCTGTCGATAGAATCGCAGGGCAGGAGATGGTAAAAAAGAGTGGGCAAATGGGAGTTCCTGTTATAGATATTGACGGAGAAATTGTAGTAGGTTTCCAGCCAAACGTCTTTGAGAAATTATTAGCTAAATAAAATTTATGAAAATACAAAAAAATGAAAGTACTGCAGATAGACTGATAAGGATGGTGTTGTCGATAATATTCTTTATACTGGCTTTCTATTTGTCATATAGGGTATTACAAATAGTATTCTATATTCTTTCTTTAACAATGCTAGTTACTACTATCTTTGGCTTCTGTATTTTATATAAGATATTTAATATAAGTACTGGGGATCTAAAATCTGCTTAAAAAGTACCTTTGTAAAGGTTTATCTTAAAAGAGGATAATTAAACAATAGCATTAAAAGGGATAAGGGGAATTACCCCCTATTAAATATAGAAGTTGAAATTCCTAGAACGCAGGGTCCTTTTTCAAGTATCATATTTTATGTTATAATTTAAATATGACTATGAATTTTAAAGAAAATAGAGTTTCGAATCCTGTTTCTGAGGAATTTTTGAATTCCTCAAGTAAAAATAACAATGAAGTTCTCAAAGATTTTTCTCTTGAGCAAGAGGCTTTTTTAAATAAAGAATCTTAAAAGATGAATATTTATGCTTTAGACGAAGAAGATTTTAGGGGTAAAATTGATGATACTATAATTGATAAAGATGAAGCTTATTTGACGATTGTTTCATTTTGTGACAAGTTAAAAGAAGGGGCTAGTAAAATTATAGGCAATTAAAATTCGTAGGTAGTTTATTATTTTAAATATTATTTAATTTTATGTTAAAAGGATTTAAACAATTTATACTCAGGGGGAATGTGGTTGATCTTGCTGTTGGTGTCGTCATCGGTGCTTCTTTTGGAGCAGTCGTGACATCTCTTGTTAATAATATAATAAACCCACTGATTGGGGCCATGATTAAATCACCAGATTTTTCAGAGCTTTTCTTTGTGATAAATGATAGTAAATTTATGTATGGGAATTTTCTAAGTACAGTACTTTCTTTTATAATTATTGCTTTTGTTGTTTATTTCTTTGTTATAACTCCGATCAACGCTCTCGTATCTCGTTCTCATAGAAATAAACCACTTGATCCGACTACCAAGAAATGCCCTGAATGTCTAAGTGATATTGCTATTGAAGCATCAAGATGTGCATATTGCACTGTAAAAATAGTTTAAATATGGAAAATATCAAAAATAAAAATAAAAAAGTTGTGATGGTTAGTGGTGGATTTGACCCTATTCATATTGGACATATTAGATATATAAAAGAAGCTAAAAAACTTGGTGATTATTTGATTGTGGTTTTGAATAACGACAATTGGCTTCGAATGAAAAAAGGAAAAGAATTCATGCCTGAATTAGAAAGAAAAGAGATAATTAAAGCAATTACAGGAGTAAATAAAGTTGTAATATCTTATCATTGTAAAAATACAAAAGATATTAGTGTTTGCGAAGAAATTCGTAAAATAAAACCACATATTTTTGCAAATGGAGGAGACCGTAAGCCAGACTGGGACCCAATTCCAGAAGTTGACTTATGTAAGAGTCTAGGAATAAAGATGGTTTATAATGTTGGTCATGGTGGTAAGATTAGAAGCTCAAGTGAGTTAGTTAAAAAATATTCAAAGCATTTAGAAAAATATGCAAATAAGAAAAATTAAAATTCCAAAAAATATAGTAATCATGTTAATTTTTGTCGCAGTTTTGCATATATTACGGGTTATTTTTTTTGGAAACTACGCATTTACTTATATATTGTGGAATATTCTTTTAGCTTTTGTTCCATTTTTAATAAGTTCTATATTAATTTTATGGACAAATAAGAGTAATATATTTAAACCATTATTTATTATAGGATTCATCTTTTGGTTATTATTTTTACCGAATGCCCCCTATGTCGTAACTGACTTAATTCACTTAGGTAGGATTCGGGTGGTTCCCGTGA
Source organism: Minisyncoccia bacterium (assembly GCA_038323465.1). Taxonomy (GTDB): domain Bacteria; phylum Patescibacteriota; class Minisyncoccia; order Phycocordibacterales; family UBA9973; genus UBA8515. Next base: position 6,065 of record JBBQGX010000002.1, read on the forward strand.
TGTATGATGCTTTTGTTTTATTTTCTTCTGCTTGGGTTTCACTTTTGATGGGACTATATTCTATAAATCATATGGAAAAGATGTTTCTTTTGCGATTTTCAAAGAAAGTTACAAATATAATAATTGCATTTGTTATTTTGTTCACTAGTTTTGGGATGTATCTGGGTCGTTTTTTACGTTTTAATAGTTGGGATTTTTTTACTAGCCACATATCACTTTTATCTAGTATTTGGGAGGTATTTACAAAATCAAATGATTATATAAACGTTTATTCTTATACGCTACTATTTTTCTTTTTTATATACACTTCTTATCTATCTTTTAAGCAGACAGATATACGGGGATAACATTAATTTTGTTGCATAAAATAAAATGATTATGATATAATATAGTTATTAATCCTATCTAGAGGGTACGTTGTTTTTGTTAATAATTATATTTAATAATATTATCTCATTTTGAGTAATTATCTTTAATAGAATGGAAAAACTAAATGTATTTCAAATAGAAAGACCATGGGGGAATTTTAGACAGTTTACTAAGAACGAATCTTCAACTGTAAAAATTATTACCGTAAGACCAAATGAATTATTAAGTTTACAGACACATAGTAAAAGATCAGAGTTTTGGCATATAATATCCGGAGAAGGTTTTGTGGAGATAAATGAAACTAAGAAAGAGACAAAAACAGGTGATGAACACGAAATTCCTGTCGGTTCAAAGCATCGTTTATCGGCTGGACCATTAGGATTACGATTACTTGAGATTGCTATTGGTGATTTTGACGAGGAAGACATTGTTCACCTTGAAGATAAATATGGAAGAGTTTAAAAAATATGGCTAATGAATCAAAGAAAAAATCAAAGAATTTATTTGGGTCACTTTTTAAAAAAGTAGCTAATTCCATGAGGATGAGTAATAAAAAAGATAAATCTATCATCGCAAAGAAAAAGATCCAAGATATTAATGTTAGTAAAATAAAGAAAGTTTTAGTTTCTAAGAATGTTAAAGTAATAAAAAATCCAAAAATAAAAAAAGAAAAGAAAATTTTACCAAAAGTTAAGAAAACTCTCAAAGGAAAAAAAAGGGTTGAAAAGAAAGTTGAAACGGTTAAGGCGGAAAAGCCAATTAAATTAAAAAAAGTTTCTCATAATCCCATAATTTCTCCGAGTCTATATAGTTGGGAATCGAAAGCAACATTTAATCCAACAGCTTTTGTTTCAGAGGATAAGGTTCATATAATATATAGAGCAATGGGGGAAGATGATTCATCGGTTCTCGGCTATGCCTCGTCCTCTGATGGGCTGACTATTGATGAGCGTCCAACTTATTGTATTTATAAAAGATTGAATAATTATGTAAAAGAAGGGTTACCACTTAATTATTCATCAGGAGGAGGTTGGAATGGTGGCTGTGAAGATCCTAGGATTACGCTAATTAATGATACCCTATACATGATTTATACTGCTTTTGATGGTTGGGGCTCACTTCGTATGGCCCTTACTTCAATACTACTTTCAGATTTTAAGAATAAAAAATGGAATTGGAAAAAAGAAGTTCTTATTTCACCACCAGGAGAGATGAATAAAAATTGGGTTCTTTTCCCTGAAAAGATAAATGGTAAATTTGCGATAATGCATAGTTTCTATCCAAATATTTTAATTAATTATTTTGATAGTTTAGATGAACTTGATGGCAAAAAATTTATCAAAAGTAATAATACTAGACCAATAGACAAGGATCGTACTTGGGATTCATGGTTTCGAGGGATTGGTCCAACTCCAATAAAAACAGCAGAAGGATGGTTGGTTCTCTATCATGCTATGGACCATAGAAACCCCGATAGATATAGAATGGGAGCACTTATTCTAGATTTGAATGATCCAACTAAGGTTCTTTATAGATCAAAGAACCCTATACTTGAGCCAGAAGAAACATATGAAAATAATGGTCATAAGTGGGGAGTAATTTATTCTTGTGGTGCTGTATTAAAGCTTCTACAATCAGGGAAAAATAATTCTAGTAAAAAAGAAGAATTATATGTATACTACGGTGGAGCTGACAAATTTGTCTGTGTGGCTTCTATTCCATTATCAAAATTGATAGATAGTTTGAAGGAGGATAAAATTATTAAATTAAAAAATATAAAAAATAGGAAGGAAATATAATATATGTATGTTGTTAAAAGATCAGAAGAGAATCCAATATTAATTCCTAATAACGATCATTACTGGGAAGAGTTTGCTACTTTCAATATGTGCCCAATAAAACATGGAAAAAATATCTATGGTTTATACCGAGCTATTTCAGCGGTAGATAATTTAACTAAACAAAAACAAGTTTCAATTATAGGAATAGGACGTAGTCGTGATGGAATACATTTTGATAACCGAACTCCTTTTATTGTACCAAGTTATGATTTTGATGCTTGTGGCTGTGAAGATCCAAGAGTTACTTTTTTTGAAGGGAAATATTATATTTTCTATACAGCCTTATCTAATTACCCCTTTGGATCAGATAATATAAAAGTAGCGGTTGCTGTATCAAAAGATTTGAAAAAAGTTGACGAGCGTCATTTAGTAACTCCGTTTAATGCAAAAGCCATGACACTTTTCCCAAAGAGGATTAATGGTAAAATTGTTGTTGTTTTTTCTGCCTATACAGATATGCCACCATCGAAAGTATGTATTGCTAAACTTGATAACATAGAACAACTCTGGGATGAAAAATTTTGGACGAAATGGGAGAAGGAGATAGATAAGCATTCTGTAGATTTTCGTCGCAATGAGTATGATCATCTAGAGATTGGAGCAACACCACTAAAAACAGAATACGGATGGTTACTCATATATTCTCACATTCAAAATTATTTTAATGGACCAGAACATCTGGATCGCATTTTTGGTGTTGAGGCAATTCTACTTGATGTAAAAGACCCAACTAAAATTCTTGGTAGAACCAATGGCCCTATATTGGTTCCTGAGGAGAATTATGAACTTTCTGGTTATATCAAGGATGTGATTTTTCCATCCGGAGCACTTTTAGAAAAAGATAAACTCTCTATTTATTATGGAGCAGCCGATACAACTGTTTGTGTTGCTCATGTTTCATTTAAGGATCTTATTAATACTATGAATCCTTCTAAAAATAATAAATGGAATCTCAAACGTTATATAAATAACCCAACTATTATTCCAAAATCTGAAAATAAATGGGAAGCAAAAGCAACCTTTAATCCTGCTGCGATTTATCTGGGAGGGAAGGCCCATATTCTTTATAGAACTCTTTCAGACGACAATACTTCTTATATTGGATATGCTTCAAGTAAAGATGGGTTAAAGATTGATGAAAGATTCAATGACCCTATCTATGTTCCACGAGAGGATTTTGAAATGAAAAAGATACCAAATGGTAATTCAGGATGTGAAGATCCAAGATTAACTCAAATTGGTAAGAATATATATATGTGTTACACAGCTTATGACAGTGTAAATCCTCCTAAAGTAGCCATCACTTCTATTTCAGAGAAAGATTTTTTAGCTAAAAAGTTTAATTGGAGTAAGCCATTTCTTATAACTCCGGATGGTATGGATGACAAGGATACTTGTATTTTTCCTGAAAAATTTAAAGAAGGCTATTTTATTTTACACAGAATGAATAATGAAATTTGTGGTGATTATATAAAATCACTCGATGATGAAAATACAAGAGTAAATAAATGTATTAGAGTTATCGGGCCACGTGAAAATACTTGGGATAGTGCCAAGGTTGGAATAACTGCTCCACCAATAAAAACAAAATATGGATGGTTACTACTTTATCATGGTGTATCAAAAAGTCATTCTACTTATAGAGTAGGAGCATTGCTTCTCGATCTCAAAGATCCAGCAATAGTTCTAGCTCGTACTTCGGATCCGATATTTGCTCCTGAGAAAGACTATGAAAAGTTTGGAGTTGTAAACGGTGTAGTTTTCCCTTGTGGAATGATTGAGAAAAATGGAATACTTTATATATATTATGGAGGAGGGGATAAAGTCGTCGGAGTTGCCACAATAGAATTAAAGATTATACTCGAAGCACTTGTTCGTGGTTCAAAGTTTAATTAATCTTCTAAAAATAGAAATTTCATGATTTAATCATAATTTGCTATAGTAAATATATAAAAAGGCTCATTAGCTCTTTTGTTACTTATATTATGGAAAATAGAAAAGACTACTCAAATCTACACAGAATGCTTGTGCTAAAATATTTTTGGCAGGTTATAAGACGATTTAAAATATCGTTTTTTACTATTATTATATTATCTGTAGTGTCTTCTTTTTTGGATATCTATATACCACTTAAGTATCTAAAATTATGGGATGTTTTAAATACAAATGACTTTAGTCTTGTCTCTACTGCTAAATCTTTAATAATTTTAATTTTATTATTTAACTTTTCACGCTGGGCACTAAGAAGAGCTGTAGGTTATACAAATGATTATTTCCAAACAAATGTAATGGAGGGATTAAGGAAGCAAGCCTTTTCTTATATGATAGGGCATTCTCATAATTTCTTTGCAAATAATTTTGGTGGGTCACTGACTTATAGAGTAAATAAATATGCTAGAGCTTTTGAAAGATTAATGGATAGATTCGTAGATGATGGTATGCCACTTGTTGTTAGATCTCTAGGTACTATAATAGCCATCTATACTCTGATGCCGAAGTATTCATATATTCTTACTGTATTTTCACTCATATTTTTAATTACAGCTCTTGTATTTACAAAATATAAATTGAAATATGATGTTATTGCTGCCGAGTCTGACTCAAAAACAACAGGTGCTCTTTCAGATTCCATAAGTAATCATTCATCTATTCAACTTTTTGCTGGTCACGAATATGAAAATATAAAAGTAGGAAAAGTGATAGAGAGTCAAAAGAAGGCAACAGTATTTAATTTATATTTATGGGAAACATTAGGGGCTATCCAAAGTTTCTATATATTAGCTATTGAATTTGTAATTTTTTGGTTAGCTATAGGAGATTGGAGAGCTGGACTTATTGGAGTACCTGTAATAGTAGTTCTTTAAAGTTATATTATTCGTCTAAGTGAAAGCTTGTGGCGTTTTGCTGGTATTGTCAGAGTTTTCTATGATGGTTTCGCTGATGCTCAAGAAATGGCAATTATTTTAGATATGTCCTATGAAGTTGATGATGAAATTACCAATAATTTAATTAAAGTGAAAGGAGAAATTATTTTTGATAATGTGACTTATGTTTATGAAAATAATAATCAAAAAGTTTTTGATAATTTTTCTCTTACAATAAAAGCAGGGGAGAAAGTTGCAATCGTTGGATCATCTGGTGCAGGGAAGTCTACATTTGTTAAACTCTTAATGCGACTCTTTAATCTACAAGAGGGAAGAATACTCATCGATAATATAGATATATCAAAAATATCTCAAAAAAATCTACGTGAACAGATAGGCTTTGTTCCTCAAGATCCAGTTTTATTTCACAGGTCTCTAATGGAGAATATTCGTTATGGTAGACGTGATGCGACAGACGAAGAAGTAATAAGGGCTGCAAGCCTAGCATATTGTGAGGATTTTATTAGCAATTTACCATTGGGTTATAATACATATGTTGGAGAGAGAGAGGGATTAAACTCTCAGGTGGTGAGCGTCAACGAGTAGCTATTGCCCGTGCAATACTAAAGAATGCTCCGATCCTTGTACTTGATGAGGCAACATCAGCGCTTGATTCTGAGTCCGAATCAGTTATTCAGGACGCACTTCATAATCTAATAGAAGGCAAGACGGTTATAGTTATCGCTCATAGATTATCGACTATTCGTGACATGGAACGTATTATTGTTATTTCAAATGGAAAAATTGAAGAAGATGGAACACATGATGAATTGATTGAAAAAGAAAATGGTATATATAAAAAACTTTGGGATATTCAATCCGGGGGATTTAAGCTGAAAATTTAATCTTTTTAGTTAGATTGCACTCACTATCTATGTGTAACAGATGTGTACACCTGTTTACTAGTGTTACAAAAATTAAATTTATTTTTTTACAGTTATTTTATTGTTAAAACTATTATTTCAGGAGTTGTTCCAATCCGAAGGGGTATCATAGAAGATCCAGCACCACTACTCGTAATATGAGTAGTGGTGTCTTTTTTATGAAGACCATAAGTGTATTTTTTGTAAATTAAATTTACAAATAAAGTGATAGGGAAAAATTGTCCTCCATGTGTGTGACCTGATAACACCAAAGAGGCACCTGTTTTTGCTAGTATTTTTGTATTTCTAGGATCGTGAATGAGAATAATATTTGGCATCTTTTTGTTTGGATTTAATGCACTATAACGTAGTGCCGTTTCTTTTTTAAACTCGAATTTTTTATATGATATTCCGATTATTTCAGTATTGTTTATGGTAATTTTTTTGTCGGTTAAATCGATTAAATTTTTTGGGAATTTTGATCGAAATAATTCATATTCTTGACTATATTTTTCATGATTACCTTCAACATAATAATTACCGAGTGGTGGGTTAAGGTTTTCAAATGAGGCAAGCCACTTCTCGTAAGGGAAGGATGTTCCCTCGATTAGATCACCCAAGAAAAAAGTAATATCTGGTTTCTGATCATTAATAAGGTCTATAACCTTTTTAAGACGTTTTTCATTTGTAATATTACCAATGTGTATATCTGAAACTATAACAATTTTCTTATTTGACCAATATTTTGATAAATCGTCTGAATTTGTATTGTAAGTCTTAATCACGATATGGTAAGAATTCCAAACCCCATAAATTATTAATAATAAGGAGAGTGAAATAGTTATAAAAGAAATTATAGCAGTAGGAATATTTGAATTTAAATAATAATTTGACATTATTAAAATAAAAACAATGAAAGATGCCATAAGTAAATAAAAAACAATAGATAGCCAAACAGCTCCAATTTTATTTAGAATAGAATTAATTGGAGAATAATGTTTGTAACTATAAAACGTTGTTATTATAAAAATAGTTGGTAAAAATATACCGATTAGTAGAATAAATATTTCTAGATTTATAGGAAGAGTTATTCCAGCAGTATTAAAGGAAATATAAGTAATATATTCACTAATCATTAATATAACAAAAACAATAAAAGATATAATAAATAATCTTATTTTCATAATTTAATTTTTTTGTTTAGATTAACTGACTTGATAATAAAGAAAGTTATAATTATAAAGGTTACTAAAGGTGAGATATAATATGGTATTTCTACTCCAAATGCATCAAGTATCATTATAATACCTAAAACAAAAATAGAATACATAGCACCATTCTTTAAATAAGCATATTTTTTAATTCTATCAATGTTATTCATTGTAAGTCTTCGTAAAACAAATGCTCCAAGTCCGTTACCTATTAGAATAAGTGGAACAGAAAGAGTAAAAGCAAATGCTCCAAGAACTCCATCAATAGAGAAGGTCGCGTCTATTATTTCAAGGTAAAAGATCTTACTCAGATCACTCATTTTATTGTCACCCCTTAGAAGTTTTTCTTCTCCTTTTTCAGCATTTTCTTTAAATCCATGCGTAATAAAAAATGCGGTTGATCCTATAACTGCCGAGAATGCAAGCATTGGATTTATTGGGAGAGAATACCAAACAACAGTAGCCAAAATAATTGAAACTATCGCGAAAAACCAAACTCCATTCCTTTGAAAAAATCTTTCATGAGCAAGTCCAAAATTTTTTGTTTCCAAGAATAACCAATGAAAGAATAAAAAAATTAAGAATATTCCGCCACCAAGGAGTAGTATGGGAGCAGCTTTTTCAACGGCAGTGTGGACACTTGGGTCATTCGAAAAAGCTGCAGTGAGTGATCCTATTGGACCAAGTGCTGGCATAGTAGCCCAGATGATAATCCAAGGTAGAAGTCCTCTGATCATAAAGACGGCAAAGAGAAAGCCCCAAAGTAAAAACCACTTCTGAGCACGTTTGCTCATTGTTCCTAAAACTTCCGCATTAATGACGGCATTATCAACACTACTAATAATCTCAAATAAACATAAGCCTAAAACTGTAATAATTATTGTTCCAATTGTCATATTTTTCAATTATACATAATTATGTATTTTATGGTAAATTTTTAAAATTTTAATCTTTCATGTGGATAACTTTTAGATTGTAGGAAATTGGCGTATCTTTTTTTATATTCTGGATCACTCTTGAGTGTTTGATCGGCTTCTCTCCTTCATCAATTTTCTTCATAATTTGGTCTAATTCATCAGCCAAATAGACTCTATAGTTATTGATAGGGTGTCGAGAAGCACTTAACTTTCCCGACTTGTCCCAATTGCGAAGAGTAAGAGTTGAAACTCCCAATCTTTCACTTGCTTCTTTAATACTTAAATATTGTTTTTGCACGGCACCAGTATACGTTAATAAACATTAATAAACAAGCAAGAATATTTTTTAGTTTAGTAATGTTTATGCATGATTATAAAAGTATGGAAAAGTAGTAGGCAGTAAGTAGTATGTAGTATATGAAAATGTAGTAAGTAGTATGTATTGTGGTAAATGTACCGCAAGCTTCACTTTAGGTTTCTTTGTGTCCATCGCGCAAAGTGAGTTATACAGGTGAGTGAGGAAAATTATTTAAGGTAGACATTTTTATAAAAATTGAAAATAAAGTACAGTTATTTTTAAATTTTAAGTGAAAACGATATTTTATAAAAAACCTAAAAAATCTTTAAAAATAAGCATTTTTTTCTTGTTTAAATATTGCTATTGGTCTATACTTAAAAGAATAAAAGATAATATTTAAAAACATTTTGAGGAAAACATTATTTTGTAAAAATAAATTAGAAAGTTTAAAAGAAAAAATTCCACCGAAAGTCGAGGGTGGGATTTTTTCTTTTCCATCAAAAGATTGGATTGATAATTTTTTAAGATTTGAAAAATTATCAGAGACAGACAGAGATGGTAAAAATGAAATTATTCAAACAAAAATATTAACAACTGACCAAAATAAAAAAATGATTAAAGAAAACAAAAACAAAAATATAGAAGGAAAAATATTTCTTAAAAACCAAATTTCCCAAATTTATAAAAATTCTGGGATATTAAAAACTTCAGCTTTCTTTCTTTTTATTTTGGTTTCTTTTTATTTTGGTTTAAATAAAGTAGAAGCAGTTGATACTACATCTCCCGATGTAAACATCACATATAGTGAAAATCCAGTTGGAGCAACAAACGAAATAATTACAGCAACATATTCAGAACCGATAACAAGTGCTCCAACTATTAGTATCAATCAGCCCGGAACAGCAGACGTAACAAACGCACCAATGATAGCTCCTGGAAGTGTGTGGACTCCAAGACTCGCGGCGGAAGCAAATTATTGGAGTTCAGTTACTTATGGTAATGGACTCTTTGTGGCAGTGGCTAGCAACGGTACAAATAGAGTTATGACTTCTCCTGATGGAATTACTTGGACAGCAAGAATGGCAGCTGAAGCAAATAGTTGGAATTCCATCACTTATGGTAATGGACTCTTTGTGGCAGTGGCTAGCAATGGTACAAATAGAGTTATGACTTCTCCTGATGGAATTACATGGACTGCACGAACTGCCGCTGAAGTAAATGGTTGGTATTCTGTAACTTATGGTAATGGTTTGTTTGTTTCAGTTTCTTATAATGGCACAAACAGAGTCATGACATCTGCCGATGGAATTACTTGGACAGCAAGAATGGCAGCTGAAGCAAATCAGTGGATGTCAGTTGCTTACGGTAATGGACTCTTTGTGGCCGTTGGTTCTGGTGGGACAAATAGAGTTATGACTTCTCCTGATGGAATTACTTGGACAGCAAGACAAACCCCTGAAGTAAATGGTTGGTATTTTGTAACTTATGGTAATGGTTTGTTTGTTTCAGTTTCTTACGGTGCTGCAAGTAAAATAATGACTTCCCCTGACGGGATAACTTGGACGGTGATGAGTATTACCTCATATTATCTAACAAATATAACTTATGCTCAAGGGGTTTTTATAGCACTTGGTCAGTTTGGAACACTCATAACATCTACCGATGGTATCACTTGGAATACCAGAGTATGTGAGTATGGTAGTTGGAATTCAGTCGTTTATGGTAATGGTTCCTTTGTAGCAGTATCCTCTGATGTAATAAATAGAGTTATGACTTCTCCTGTAAGTTATAGTTATAATTATAATGTAATTATTGCAAATGGAACTAATTACTTAGATGGAATTACAACTGTAAGTTTATCCACAACAGCAGACGCAGCAGGAAATATTTCAAATCCTCCAACAAATAATACATTTACTATTGATACAACAGGTCCAACGGTGGCTCTATCTTATAGTGCAAATTCGGTAAAAGCCGGAAATCAAGTAATTACGGCTACATATTCAAGCCCTATACTAGGAACACCGTTGATTAGTATCAATCAACCTGGATCTATAGATATATCAAATGCTTCAATGTCAGGAAGTGGGGTAGTGTGGACTTATAATTATATAGTGAATACTACAAATGGAAATACTTATATAGATGGTATTTCGAATGTTAGTTTATCTATAGTGACTGATGCCACTTTTCATTCTTCATCTTTACCAACAAATAATTCTTTTATTATTGATACTATAGCTCCTATACCAACTATTACTCAAACATCCAACCCTGCAAAAGTTGGAACGAATACAATTACAGCTAAATATCTTGAAGCTCTTACAAACACTCCTACTATTAATATAGATCAACCAGGCACAACTGATATAAGCAATGTAACAATGAACAAAACAAATATGACCGGAGGTTGGTCTATTGGTTCTGGTGGATTACAATCTTCAACTTGGAAGTCTTTGATTTATGGTAATGGTATTTATGTAGCTGTTTCTTCTGATGGTACAAATAGAGTCGCGACAAGTACTGATCCTACGTTGAATATTTGGAGTTTACAAAATGTAGCAGAATCAAATAATTGGCAATCTGTCACCTATGGTAATGATCAATTTGTAGCTGTTGCTAGTAGTGGAACAAACAGAGTTATGACATCTCCTGATGGAATCACTTGGGCAACAAGAACGGCTGTTGAAGCAAATCAGTGGAGGTCAATTACATATGGTAATGGTATCTTTGTAGTTGTTGCTGATTCTGGAACAAACAGAGTTATGACATCTCCTGATGGAATTACTTGGACAGCACGATCTGCTTCATCGATAAGTAGTTGGTATAGTGTCGCTTACGGAAATGGTCAATTTGTGGCTGTTGCTTATAATGGTACAGATAGAGTTATGACATCACCAGATGGAATTACTTGGACTTCTCGTACTGCATCTGCAACAAATAGTTGGCAATCTGTTACTTACGGAAATGGTCAATTTGTGGCAGTTGCTAGTAGTGGATCAAACCTAGCTATGACATCACCAGATGGAATTATTTGGACAGGAAGATCATTGGGTAGTTCTGGTTGGCAAGCTGTCACCTACGGAGATGGTTTCTTTGTAGCTGTTGGCTCTAACTATAAAGCAATATCACAAGATGGTATAAGTTGGCAGTCCTCAGTATCGGGATATTTATTTAATTCTATTATTTATAATAACGGTTTTTTCTTTGCAGTTGGATACGGTGTACATACATTTTCTCCTACATCTATTTATTCCTATACTTATACTGTTAACCAAGCAGATGGTAGTACATATGTAGACGGTAATGCGAATATAAGTTTATCTACTTCAACAGATTTAACAGGGAATACAAATACTGCTCCTATAAGTTCATTTAGGGTTGATACCACTCCACCAACTACTGATATAACTTATAGCTCAAATCCTGCGGACGTAGGAATAAATACAATAACAGCAAATTATTCTGAACCTATATCCTCAACTCCAACTATTAGTATAAATCAACCCGGCTCAATTGACATAATAAATGCTTCAATGGTTACACCTGTAAGTGTATGGACACCTGTATCTGTTCCTCTAAGTAGTTGGTATTCGATTACTTATGGTAATGGTTTGTTTGTGGCTGTTGGTGGTGGAATTAATTCAGTTATGACATCTTCTGATGGCATTAATTGGATTATTAGGGAAGGGATAATAGGAAAAAACTGGTCTTCTGTAACTTATGGTAATGGACTATTTGTGGCAGTTGGATTTTCTGGAGTCATGACCTCACCCGATGGAATCACTTGGATATCAAGATTTGGTGTGACATTATCTTCTGTTGCTTTTGGTAATGGTTTGTTTGTAAGTATAAATACTAGTAATGGTAATATTGCGACTTCCTCTGATGGAATAACTTGGACATATAGAATAATAGAAAGTTCTAGTCAATGGAATTCAATTGCTTACAATAATGGACTTTTTGCTGTTGTTAATAATAATGGAGGAGTTGGAGGAGTTAGGACTTCTCCTGATGGTATAAATTGGACACTAAGAGATTCACCTAGTGGTAATTGGCGGGCCATAAATTCTGGTAATGGTATTTTTGTAGCAGTTGGTCAAGGGGTAGTTATGACTTCACTTGATGGAATAACTTGGATATCAAGAGCTGGTGTTTCTTTTGGTACTTGGCAATCTATTACCTATGGTAACGGTCTTTTTGTAGTTGTTGGTGATGGTGGCACAAATAGAGTTATAACATCAACTGATGCAATTACTTGGACAAAACGAACAGCGTCAGAAGCAAATCAATGGGTTTCTGTAACCTATGGTAATGGCCAATTTATTGCAGTTTCTTCAAGTGGCACAAATCGAGTCATGACATCACATTCTGGATATATATATAATTATAATGTTAATAAAGCAGACGGTAGTACATATGTAGATGGAAATGCAACTGTCAGTCTATCTGCGACGGTAGATCTAGCTGGGAATCCAACCGAAGCTCCAACTGGTACAACATTTGCAATTAATACTTCCAACCCAACTGTGGCACTTTCATACAGTTCAAGTCTTGCAAAAGCTGGCACAAATATTATTACCGCTACATATGATAAAGCTGTGACTTCAGCTCCAGCCATAAGTATTGATCAGCCTGGTATTACAGACATCACAAGTGTCCCAATGACAGGAAGCGGTAAAGTTTGGACATATAGTTATAATGTGAATTCTGCCAATGGAAGTAATTACATAGATGGAGTTGCAACAGTCGGTCTCTCGACTGTAACTGATGCGGGTGGAAATACCGCACTTTCTCCAACCAATGAAATCTTTACAATTGATACAACAAGTCCAAATGCATCTATCACATACTTGCCAAATCGACCAGTCAAAAGTGGGGAAGCTCTAACTATCACCGCAGAACTTAGTGAACCACTTGCCGATACACCTATACTTAAAATCGGAATCACTGGAGTTAACACACTAGTTGCGACTGACATGACAAAAATAGATTCGACTCACTATTCATATATTTATACAGTTGGGATAGGGGATGGAGATGCAACCATCTCTCTATCTATGGCTACAGATGTTGTTACTAACATTGTCACATCTATACCTATCTCAGGGGCAACATTTAAAATAGACAATATATTACCTACCGGAACTATCGAAGCCGTATGTACCACTATTGGGAATGGATGTATTGAGACAGGGAGAATAGCAACTCCACAAGAATCATATCAAGTCGGAATTATTAAAGGTACAGCATCAGATGAAGTCGGGGGTACGGAGGTCAGTACAGTTGCGATTTCTATCCAAGATACAACTACAAATAAGTGGTATAGTGGAACTTCATTTACGGATGCCAGTGATACATATTTAAATACTACTGGTACAATCACATGGAGTTATAATTTTTCTTCAGTACCTCTAATTATCGATCATATTTATTTAATTAATATTAAAATTACAGACGGAGCAACCAATACAAAAATTATTCCTCTCTCGTTTAAATTCACCAACTCTCCACCAGTAGTTTCAAATGTCACAGCCAGTCAAGCACTCGGAGGTGGAATCGTATCTGTAACATATGATGTGACAGATATAGAATCCTCCCAAACGACGAACTCACTGTTCTATAGTGTTGGAACTACTCTCACAGGAGTTATCACCGATTCAGCCTCATCCCTTATCGTTTCTGACGGAACTAATTTCCCAACTACTGGAACTATTTTAATCGGGGATGAAATGATTGGGTACACTAAATCAGGTAATAATTTTACGATAACTAGAGGTGTACTTTCAACCACGGCATTTTCTCATACAACAGGAAGTCCAATATATATTAAAGCTGTCACAACTGTAGGTACTGGAATCGGATTATCTAATAAAGGAACTGGGAAGACAATATCATGGAACGCTCAAACTGAAGCTATTGATTATGAGAGTTTAACAGGAGTGATTAAAGTAGTTGCCAATGATGGCGCGGCTGGTTCGATGATCGGATCATTAGATTCAACACCATTTATTATAGATGCAGCTGCTCCTATTCCCTCTGCTCCTCTTACTTTCGATGCTGGTACAGCAGGGATTGCAGGAAGTGCCACTATTACTATCCCAATGCCGACCGACATCTCAGCAATTGAATACAAAATAAGTGATGACGCCAATATTGAAACAAATGTAAATACGACTGGTTGGGTTACGATAACTGGAAGTACAACAATTCCATGGACTTTTGATTCCGATATTGAATTGAAGAATTTGAAATTACAATTTAGAGATGCTTATGGAAATACAACAGTCGAAGAAACAATTTCGACTCAAACGCCAATCCCATCTTCTTCTTTCTTGGTACAAGATACTTCAAATATTTCAGCAACAGTTCCATATTATGATATGTATATCGGATGGCAGGCAGCATCTATTAATGGTTTCTCATCATACAAATTAGAATACGCCACATCAAATGACAATATAAATTATGGAAGCTATACATCTATTTCAGACTCTGGACTTTCAACTTATTCTACTAACTACTATATTCATCGAAACCTAACGCCTAATACTTTCTACCGTTATCGTCTAGGAGTTATTGGAACAAACGGGAATACAACAGTCAGATCGAATTCGTATATCACAACCAAGACTGATGGAGTTCAAAACTATGATGAAGGGGGAGGTGGCTCTGTGGCTACAGCTCCAAAAGTTGAGAATGTCGTCGCTACCCAAGGGGATGACAAACAAGTCTCTATCTCATACAAACTAACCGATATTTCTTTTACAAAAAAAGTTAATCCCTCATATGAATCATATTTGTTTTACAATATTGGTATCACACTCCCAACTAATCTATTAACAGTGAATACTTTAGCAGTTTCAGATGCTTCTAAATTAAAATTATCAGGATATATTCTCGTTAACAATGAAGTCATTAAATATACTGGAATAACTGGCAACAACCTAACGGGTCTTGTTCGGGGAACTTGGCCAGGTACCAGTGGACGTAGTACTAGAACCAACAATTCATTTTTCTCAGGGACCCCTGTTTGGATCCTCGCCTCTGGTACAACAAATATTTTAAATACCGAAACTGCTATCTCTGTTGGACAAATAGGAACAACAATTTGGAATACATACGAAGAACCAATCCTCGCTGGATCAAGTTATCCAAATGTTGGAATTAAAATATTGGTTCATGACAATCAAGATGCACTTTCAGGACCACTTTCAAATCAAAATGATTTCTCAGAAAATGGGATTATAAGTACTCTTGATCTAACTGCGCCAACTATTTCATTTAGTGTAATAGAGGCAACAGGAGCAGAAAGTGTCACACCCGTCTTACTGACTATCAATCTAGCTAGAGCCTACCCACAAGATACTACAGTCTCATATTCATTAACTGGTACTGCTACAAGTGCAGACTATACTTTGGCTAACGGCACGATTACCTTTACAACAGGGGAAACAACGAAAGAAATATCAATTCCAATTATCAATGATTCTTTGAAAGAATTGGATGAGACTATCATTGTGACTCTATCAAGTCCTATCAACGGAGTACTCGGCGCGGGTACTACATATACATATACTATTACCGACGATGATCAATTAGGTAATATTCAATTTACTAATACTTCATCAGAAAAAGGGGAAGCTAGTGTCACTCCTTTTGATATTGAAATATCACTTTCAGAAATTTCAGGAACAGATACAACTGTTTCGTATACTATAAGTGGGACTGCAACTAATGAAGAAGATTATACTTTAGTAGATGGAGTTGTTACCATTTTAGCTGGGGAGACAACAACTACTCTTACGATTCCTGTGATTAACGATACCTTAAAAGAAGAAGCGGAAACTGTGATTTTGACTCTCTCAAATCCAACCAATGCAACTCTCGGAGTAAATACAATTTATACTTATACTATTTTAGATGACGATAATTTAGCATTAATCGGATTTGGGACAGCGACAAGTGAAGGCTTGGAATCTCTAACGCCCGTTAATATTCCAATTTCAATCTCCTCTATTTATCCAGAGGATATTAGTGTCTCATATACAGTCGGAGGTGGAACTGCGACAGATGGTGGGATTGATTACACTTTATCAAACGGCATAGCGACAATTGTAAAAGGACAAACGATGACAACAATTCCGATCATTATTAACAATGATAAATTATCAGAAGAAAGTGAGACAATTATTATTACTTTAACTGACCTTATAAATGCTACTTTCGGAGATAATACAACATTTACTTATACAATTTTAGATGATGAAATTGCCGTCAGTGAATTAGCTGGGACTAATGTTAAATCAACTTCAGCTCTGATCACTTGGAATACAGGAGACTTCGCGGGCTCAGTTGTTGAGTATGGAATAATTGCTCCTGAGATAGAAGGAGCATATAATTTGAAAAAAGAAAAAACAGAAAAAGTTCTCGGCCACCGTGTTTATCTCAGTGGATTAACACCATTAACAAAATATTACTTCAAATCTTCCTCAACTAATTTAGCTGGAGAAACAACTACATCTATATCTGATTTTACAACAACTTCTGGCCCGGTTATCTCATCTGTTGCTCAAGGAATAATTACTGATACTGGAGTTACTGTTACTTGGGTAACAGACACGCCTTCTAATTCATATATTTCATTTGGAATAGATGAAAATTTAATTGTTCCTAACAGAGCTGGTAATACAGAACTTGTAGTAGATCATACTGTAATTCTCTCTAATTTAGATTCAGAAAAAACATACTACTATCTAATTCAATCAACAGATGAAGCCGGAGGAATCAGTGAAGATGCTAACGGAGGAACATTTTACAACTTTACAACAATCTCAGATGCAACCGCTCCAATAGTTACAGATATCGCTACTCCAATCATCACTTCTGATTCTGTCGCTATTGTTTGGAAAACAAACGAACAATCAAATAGTCAGGTTCTCTACAGTACAACGACAGGAGGGTACAATGAGAGTTCAACTCTAGGAGCAAATCAAGTACTCAATCACTTAGTCACAGTTGTTGGACTAACTCCAGAAACTACTTATTACTATGTCATTAAATCAGCTGACCAAAAGAGCAACTTAACTACAACAGAAGAGCAAACATTTAAAACAACTAAAGTCAAAGAAACAGTGATCTATTCAGGTGGGGGATCAGTGGGAGTTCTCCAATCAATATATGATTCTCTTTTAAAAGAGAATGAAGAAAATAAAATAAAATTAAAACTTCAAGATACAAATGCCCCAATTATTTCGAATGTAACAATATCAAATATTACTCCATTTAGTGTGACAGTTATGTTTGAGACGAACAAGGAGACGATAGCTTTTGTAAAATATGGAAAAGAAATATCATATGGAGATATTGCGGGAGATGATAATTTAAAAATTTCGCACTCAATAATACTTCGAGGTTTGACTATGGGTACGGAATACCATATCAAGGTTTCAGTTATGGATAAATTTGGAAACATTGGAACAGGAGAAGATCAAACCTTCAAAACCAAATACTTAACCGAAAAACTTGATGAACTTAAAAAGATAGATAACATCGAACAATTCCAGAAAGAAATTGAAGCGACGATTGAATCAATCTTACCATCCCTTGTTCCTCCGTTTGTTGGTAAGCCAGAGGTTACAGAGATCACAGAAAACAGTGCAAAAGTGAGCTTTAAAACAAACATTAAAGCCTTTCCAGTTGTAAACTATACTACTGAGATAGAGTACGATATCACTAAAGAAAATCCATATAGTGGGGAAATCTCAGATACTACTACTAAAAATGTAAACCATACTTTACAAATCCTTGGTTTAAAACCTAATACAAAATATCACATCATGGCTAAAGCCTTCTCCCTCCCTCAGGTGATAGGTAAGTCAGATGATATAACTTTCATCACAGCAGCTTCCAAGATTCGTGGTTCTATTGTGGAAAAGAAAAATGATTCATTTACCGTTGTTTGGAATACTGATACCCCAACTTCTTCAATCGTAGAATACAAAAATATTAAAACTGGAAAAACCTCTCGTTTGACAGATGATGCCAAGAATTATTCTCACTCAGTAAAAGTAGAGAATCTTACTCCTGGAACATCTTATGCTGTCCGAATTTCAGGTCTTAATATCGCTGGGAACATAGTAGAAGCAGGGGAATCAATCATGGTTAATACTGGCACTGATACTATTGCACCATCTATTGTGAGCTTCAAAGTAGATAGTGCTCTTGTCCTTGGACGAACAGATCGTACTCAAACGATTGTCTCTTGGAAGACTGATGAACCATCCACATCTATAGTATATTTTGAAGAAGGCTCTGGTTCACCAGATAAAGCTCTTGTGAATAAGCAAGAAGACAATGAATTGACTATGAATCACGTCATGATGCTTACAACTCTTAAACCAGGAACGGTTTATCGTCTACAGGTTGTCTCTGTTGATGATGCTAATAATCAAACAAAATTACCAGTTAGAACAATTATTACCCCAAAGAGAACTGAGTCGATTGTGGATGTGATCTTCAAGAACTTTGATGAGACATTTAATTTCATTAAAAATGTGAGGTAACAGTTAATAGATATGTCAATGCTTTTATTGTGTTATATGTGCTATAAATAAAATATCATATGGAAACAAAAAAAAATAAAATAAAAATTCTGTTGGTTGATGATGATGAAATGATGCGTATCTATTTTCGGGATATATTTTGGATACATGGACGTTCTGATACTTATGACATAACAATGGCAAGTTCTATTGCTGAAGCCGAAGTGATAATCTCAGATAAAAACACAAAACCAGACACGATCTTTCTCGATGTTATGATGCCAATAAAAGGTGAAAAGAATAATCCTGAGGATCAAATAAATAGATGCCTTTCTTTTATCGGAAAAGTTAAAGGTGATAAAAATTTATCTTCGACTAAAATTATTATTTATTCGAGTCAAAAAGAAAAGTCGATTCAAGAAGAAGTTAAAAAATTGGGAGTAGACGGGTATTTAATAAAAGGGGAACTTATGCCTAAAGAGATAATCACGTTCACGGATAAAATACATGAGTCAAATAATTAAAATTAAAAACCTTAATTTATGGTATGAAAAAGGAAAACCAATAGAAGTCCATGCACTAAAGAATATTAATCTTGAAATAGACAAGGGTGACTATGTAGCATTTTTCGGACCATCCGGTTGTGGTAAAACCACGATGCTTTATTCTATTTCCGGTATCGATCGTTTTCAAGAAGGAGAAGTTTTGATAAACGATCGAGATATTTCAGGTTTGACCAATCAAGAACTTGCTATTTTCAGACAGACAGGGATTGGAATCGTTTTCCAACAATTCAATTTGGTGCCATCACTCAATGTTTTAAAAAATGTGGCTCTGCCGATGCTTTTTGTCGGGATCACATCTGAGAAAGCTGAGATAGAAGCCTATAAACTTTTAGAAAGGCTAGGAATTACAGAGTATGCGAATAGGTACCCATATGAGCTCTCAGGTGGGCAACAACAGAGAGTCGGTATTGCTCGAGCTTTAGCAAATGATCCGCCAATAATTATTGCCGATGAACCACTAGGAAATTTGGACTCAGTAAATGCAAAAAGAGTCCTTGAATTTTTAAAAGAACTCAATGAAAAAGATGGCCGAACTATAATCATGGTTACTCATGAAGCTTGGAGTTTGCGTGACGTTAAAACTATTTTTCACATGAAAGATGGCGAGATTAACGATGTTGAAGAAATCAAAAGTGATACCGTCGCTTTGTCATTGTCTAAACATGTTTCAGAGCAACTTTCTTCTGTTGGAGGAGAAGTCGAGAAAAAAGAAGAAAAAATTTCTGCTCGAGTTCTAGCCAACTTTTTACTTCGTGGGTATTCGATGGATGAGATTAGAGTTTTTGAATCTTTTGTAAATGATCGATTTGAAAATAAAATAGATAAAAAAGAGTTTTGTAAATTAATCAATAAACCATTTAAAGAGGGTGGTGTAGGTCTTTGGAAAAAGAAAGCCGACAGGGTTACTGAATATTTAGAAGGTATTATTGATAGAAGAAAAGATATTGAACATATATATAATATTATAGAGAAAAACCCAGAATTATCTATTAATGATGAGATTGGAAATATTCGTCAGTGGATACTAGAGGGATATACGGGGAACTTGTCAGCACTCCAGAGTATGGCGCTTGACCAAGTTATTTCTGATCGGATTAAGGGTTATATACCTCCCGATAAAGTTGTCGAAATACTTGATCTCTCAAACAATAAATTTGGGGTTGGTTTATCATTCCGGGCAGCTCAATTGATAGCTGAAAAATTGGAATTAATTTTAAATGAAGACAGTAAAGATATCGACAATTCCACAGATATTAATGAGAGTATTTTAGAAGAAAAACAATAATATATTATGCCTGAAAAAAAATTAAAATATAGTGAATTATTTATTCTTTCTCTTAGAACTTTTAGGACTAAACCCCAAAGAGCGATTTTAACAATAGCTGGTATGTCTATTGGGATTGCGACAGTTCTCCTCCTGGTCTCTTTGGGTTATGGATTACAATATATTTTAATTGGTAAATTGATGACGACGGAAGATTCACTCATAACAATGGAAGTCTCATATCCATCAGAAAGTAATTTAACTATTAAACCAGAATCTCTTTTTGATTTAAAAAATTCGGAAGATGTTGCGGAAGTTTCGCCTGTGGCAGAATTCCCTGGTGAAATTAGTACAAATGGAACTTCAAGTCTTTTGATTGATACTCGTATTGTTGAACCATCATATTTTCGTTTGGCTGGAATATTACCAAATGTTGGTGTTGCTCTCGGAGAGGGTAAGGGAACGATTGTCTCGAGTCAGACTCTAATTGCCCTCAATACTCCCATTGATCAGATATCACTGGGAAAACTATTTAATATTAAAGTTTTATATCAAGATGAAGGCGCAAGTTTAATTGAAAATGATATTTCATCAGAGGCTACTCCACTTGTTGGAATTATCACTGATGATGCAATGGCCCCCACGGCAATTATTAATGCTAACGCACTTTCAAAGGAGCCTCCTTATTATCGAAAAGTTTTAATCAAAGCAAAAAATGTTGATGTTCTCGAGAATCTTCGTGACAGATTGCTCGGTGAAGGATTTCTTGTTTCAGCTAAAATTGACTTAGTAACTCAAGCTCGTAAAATAACAAATATTATTACAATAATTTTGGGAGTCTTTGGTATCACAGCACTTATAGTTTCAGCTATTGGTATGTTTAACACTATGCTTGTTGGATTCCTTGAACGTATATATGAAGTTGGTATCTTGAAATCACTCGGTGCGACAGATCATGATGTCCGAAATCTTTTCCTAGTGGAAGCTTCCATCATGGGGCTTCTCGGTGGGGCAGGTGGGGTGATTATAGGTTTCTCTATCGGTAAGTTATTTAACTTCTTACTTTCGGTTGTAGCTCTACGCTATGGGGGAAAATCATTTGCACTGTTTTCTACTCCTTTATGGTTTGTTTTGGTTATTATGGCTTTATCTCTATTTATTGGTTTTATTTCTGGTTGGTGGCCAGCACATCGCGCCGCGGGACTTTCTCCAAAAGAAGCTTTTACAAAAAGATAAAAAACTTAAAAATTAATTTAAACCTACATACATTTCTTATGATCGTGAAAAGTGTATATAGGTTTGTTTGCTTGCGTTTATTGTTTTATTAGTTATATAATTTGAAAATGAAGCTAGAAACTAAGAAATGCCAGAATTGTAATCATGATTTCACGATTGAACCAGAGGATTTTCTTTATTATGAGAAGATTAAAGTTCCAGCTCCGACTTTTTGTCCGGAGTGTCGAATGATAAGACGTATGATATGGCGTAATTGCAGGTCACTTTTCAAGAGAGCCTGTGATAGTTGTAAAAAGTCAGTTATCTCTATGTATAGCGAAGAGAGAACTAAAAAAGTCCACTGTATGGACTGTTGGAATTCTGATGACAGAGACCCTTTTATTTATGCTCGCCCATATGATTTCACTAGAAACTTCTTTGTTCAGTTAAAAGAATTGCATGGAGAATGTCCGATTCTCTATGTTCATCATACGGGAACTCTAATACGATCAGAGTTTACAAATTATAGTCTTGATAATAAAGATTGTTATTTGTCTTACTCTGTTTTAGGATGTGAAGATGTTTTGTATTCTGAAATAATAGATAAATCTAAAAATAGTATGGACTGCTATGCAGTACAAAAAGTTGAGAACTGCTCGTACAATATTGATTGCGATACAAATTACAATAGTCATTTTGCTGTAAAATCACAAAAATGCATAGATTCATTTTTCGTTTATGATTGTAGTAATTGTCAGAATTGTTGCTTGTCGTACAATTTGCGCAACAAACAGTATGTATTTAAAAATAAAAAATTAACAAAAGAAGAATATGAAAAAGAAGTTTTAAAATTATCACTCGATACATATTCTGGTTTTAAGGAAGCCCAGAAAGATTTTGATGACATTTTAAAAAATAAAGCGATTCATAGATTTGCTCAGGTTTATGGTTCACAAAATGCAATGGGGGATTATATTGGTAATTCAAAAGATGTATACAATTCTTTTGATGTTCAAAATTCTGAAAATATTCGATATACAGTGAGATCCATTGCTAATTCTAAAGACTGCTATGATAATCAAGGAATCGCTTCTGGTGAATTGATATATGAATCAATTGCAACAAGTTTTGGAACCTATAAAGATTATTTTACTTATATATGTGTAGGGTCAAAAGAATGCGAGTATTCTTTTATGTGTAAAAATTGTTCGCATTGTTTTGGTTGTTCAGGATTAAAGAATTCGCAATACTGTATTTTCAATAAACAATACGATAAAGACGAATATTTCAAAATGGTAGAGAAAATAAAAATACAAATGAGTGCAATACCTTATATTGATATCAAGGGAAGGGTTTATAAGTACGGCGAACTATTTCCTTATGAAATGTCTCCTTTTGGATACAATGAGACAAATGCGCATGATAATTTTCCTCTAACAAAAGAGCAAGCCTTTTTAAAGGGCTATCCATGGAAAGAAAAAGAAGAAAAAAATTACAATATAACGATAGAATCTAGAGATTTACCAGATGATATTAAAGAAGTTACTGACATTATCCTTGATGAAGTCATCGCTTGTCCAAATAATGGAGACCAGAGGTATCAATGCACCACCGCTTATCGTATTATTGCTGAAGAATTGCAGTTTTATAGACAAAAAGGCTTACCCTTACCTAGATATTGTCCTAATTGCAGGCATTATCAGAGGTTAGAATATAGAAATCCTGTTAAATTGTATACTCGTTCATGCATGAAAAGTGGTTGTGCTAATACTTTCTCCACAACTTATGCCCCGGTACGTTCCGAGAAAGTGTTTTGTGAGAATTGCTATCAAAAAGAGGTACTTTAGTTAAAAAGAAAGTAAAAAATAGGAAGTAAAAGTAAAAAATTTGTGGAAAATTTAAATTTTTCACAAATTTTTAATTAAATTTTTCTTACCCCAAAATATCCTTTATCTGTAGCTTTTTTGAGGGGAATTTTTAAAAAAGGTTGACGAATTCCTGACATATTTACATAGTGTTAATTTCAGTTGAAAATAGGCAAAATTACCTTCTTTTATTATAAAAGTGGATGTATAATGTAAACCCAAAAACAAAAAATAATTTTTGGACATTATTAACCCTCGATTAGCATCGGGACTCCGATAGCATCATCGGATATAAATTTAAAAAAAATATGCCTTCAAAAAAGAAAGTTGTTTCAAAAAAAGAAGAAGGGAAGGTCGCAAGTTTAAAGAAAGAAATTGTTTCTGAAAAAAAATTAATCAAGGATAGTTTTATTAAAGGCGTTATAAAAAGAAACGGAGTGACTGTTCCTTTTGATATCGACAAAGTTACGAATGCTATTAATAAAGCCATGCTTGCAAGCGGTGAAGGTTCGATGAAAGATGCAGAGCGTGTGGCGGAGAGAGTACAAACAGAAATAGTCAAAATAGCCAAGAAATATAAGAACTTTATACCAACAGTTGAAGGTGTTCAGGATACAGTTGAGCAAGAATTGATGCTTTCGGATTTTGTTCGAACTTCTAAAAATTATATTCTCTATCGTGAGGAGCGGGCTCGTCTACGTTCTCACTCTGTCGTTGTGCCTGAGCATTTAAAAAAATTAACAGAAGAAAGTAAAAAATATTTTCGAAACCCACTTTCTGAATTCGTTTATTATCGTAGTTATGCAAAATGGATTAAAGAGGAAGGTCGTCGAGAAACTTGGATTGAGACGATTGATCGTTATGTAGAGTTCATGAAAAAGAATCTCGGCAGTATGATGAAAGATAGTGAATACGAAGAAGTGCGTGAGGCAATATTAAAACAAGAATCGATGCCTTCAATGAGACTACTCCAATTTGCGGGTGCTGCTGCCGAGAAGACAAATGTCTGTGCTTATAATTGTTCCTTTGTGGCTCCATCTAAATTTCAAGACTTTGGTGAAATTATTTATATCTCAATGTGTGGCACCGGTGTCGGATTCTCGGTTGAAAGTAAAAATATTCAATCTCTTCCTCAAATTAAAAATCAAACAGGTAAAAAATTTCCAACTTATGTAATACCTGATACTAAAGAAGGTTGGGCTGATGCTTTTGTCTATGGTATGAAGACTTGGTTTGATGGAAATGACGTCGAATTTGATTTCTCACTTCTTCGTCCAGCAGGAGCACGCCTTGAAACAATGGGAGGAAAGAGTTCTGGTCCAAAACCATTGGTAGATTTACTTGGTTTTACTCGAGAACGTATAATTCGCCGGCAAGGACGACATCTTCGTAATATTGATGCTCATGATATCATTTGTAAGATAGGGGAATGTGTTGTCTCTGGAGGAGTTCGCCGTAGTGCCCTTATCTCGCTTTCTGATCTCGATGATCAGGAGATGCGTGATGCCAAGAATGGTCAATTTTGGCTCAATGAAGGGCAGAGAATGTTAGCTAACAACTCTGCAGTTTATAATACAAAACCCACCGAAACTGAATTTCTAAAAGAGTGGATTGCTTTGATGGAATCAGGTAGTGGTGAGAGAGGAATATTTAATCGTGGTTCACTTTACAAATCACTCCCTAAGAGAAGACTTGAAAAATCAGCTGACTACATCGGAGAGATGGGGACTAACCCATGCGGTGAAATTATTCTAAGATCAAAACAATTTTGTAATCTATCAGAAGTTGTAGCACGCGATGATGATACGGAAGAATCATTGATGAGGAAAATTCGCGTCGCTACTATTATTGGAACTTATCAATCAACTTTGACTAAGTTTGGATATTTATCAAAAGAGTGGAAGGATAATTGTGATGAAGAAAGACTTTTGGGTGTCTCAGTGACAGGTCAGTGGGATTCAAAAATCTCACGTGACCCCGTAATGCTTTCAAAACTTCGACTTGAAACTATTCGTGTCAATAAAATATATGCCAAGCGATTTGGAATTGGTGAATCTACTTGTATTACCGCCGTTAAACCATCCGGCACTGTATCTCAAACTGTAGACTGTGCTTCTGGTATGCATCCACGGCATGCTCCTTACTATATAAGACGTATTCGTATTTCGGCTACTGACTCACTTTTCAAAATGATGAAAGACCAAGGAGTACCATATCACCCAGAAGTAGGACAGACTTTGGATAATGCTAATACTTTCGTTTTGGAGTTCCCAATGAAAGCACCTGATGATGCAATCTGTAAAGATGATATCACAGCACTCGATCAGCTAGAACATTGGAAAGTTGTCAAAGTAAATTATACTGAACATAATCCTTCCGTAACTATTTCTGTCGGCGAGAACGAATGGATCAAAGTCGCTCATTGGTTGTATCAAAATTGGGATATTGTGGGAGGATTATCATTTCTACCAAGAACCAACCATGTTTATCAACTCGCTCCGTATGAAGCAATAGATGAAAAAACATACAAAGAGCTTACAAGTAAAATGCCAGATTTTGATTTCTCTAAAATTGTAACTTATGAATTAAGGGATGAAACAGAAGTAAAGAGGGAACTTGCTTGCGTTGCTGGTGTTTGTGATATAGTATAGTTTTTGGTTACGCAGAAACATGAAATTTTTCCCGCTTTACCCCAAAGGGGCCCTACACGGATAAAAATTTTCATGTTTCTGTTTCACCATTTTATTTATGAAAAAACAAATTAAATATATAATAGTCTTTTTATCTGTCTTTGCGATTAGACTTGTGCCATTTCGTGCTCCAAATGTGGAGCCAATAATGACAGTGGTTATGCCTTTTGGAAAAGTTTACGGAGGGTTATATTCCTTTGCCTTTGGTTTCTTCAGTATTGTGTTTTTTGATTCTATTACGTCAGGATTTGGTGTCTGGACTCTTGTGACAGCTCTTTCTTATGGTGCGCTAGGATTAGGAGCTAACTATTATTTCAAAAATAGATCAGGACGTGTAAATTATGCTATATATGCAGTTGTCGCTACTATATTTTATGATGCTATTACAGGACTTACTATTGGACCACTTTTCTTTCATCAATCATTTATGGTTTCTTTGATTGGACAGATTCCTTTTACTGCTCTTCACTTGCTAGGTAATGTATCTTTTGCTATAGTACTCTCACCAGTGATAGAAAAGTGGTTAGTTAAAGAAGAAAAGTTAGTTACTGTGGGTAAAGTTGTGCTGGTAAGTTAGTTGTATTTTAAAATTTAAATTAATGTATTTGGAAGTGAGGTTAAATTCCTCCACTGTGCCGCAACGGTAATACCCCGAAAAGGGGATAAGTCCGGTCTTAATACATTGATGTTTCCCGAGCAGGAGAATATCTCTAAAATATTTAGACATAAAACCCCTTCAACTCGGAAGGGTTTTTATTATTTTAAATTAAATAATTATGATAAAGAAAAATAAAAAGATATTAATAGGAATAGGATTAATTTTAATAATTATTTCTGGATTTCTATTTTTGAATAGAGAAAAACAAATACCCACAACTACTCTATTAGAGAAAAGTTATAGTCAAGAAAAAATAGACAAAGGAATACAAATCCCCAGTCAGAAGATAAAAAAAATAGAAACGCTGTCCCAACTAGAAAATGTTAAAAGAATTAAAGTATCGTTAATTTTAAAAGATAAAACATATAATACTGAAATTAAAGAAGGTAGTTCTGTTTTTGAAACCATGTTAAATATTGAAAAAGAAAGTACAAAAGAAAATCAATTTAGTTTTAAATATATAGAAAATTTAGGAATGGGGAGTTTTGTAAATGAAATAAATGGGGTGGTCGGTTCTCCAGGGGCCTATTGGATATATTATGTGAATGGTAAAGAAGCAGGAATAGGAGTGTCGAAATATATATTAAAAGAGGGGGATATTATTAATTGGAAACAAGAATAAAAAAATGAAAAACAAAATTTTAATAATTACATTTACAATATTATCACTTTTTATTTTTAATTTTGCTTATGCAGATACTAATATTCATTTGCAGATTAAAACGACAACAGATTTATTTAATCAAACCATTACTGTTGCTTCGTGTGATAGTGATAACGATATAGTAACTCCCGATCTGACAACTCCTTATTGTGCTATAAAGAACAAGACATCATTGCAAAATGATTGGTCTTTTGGAGAATTTGGAGCATTTTTAAATTCACTTAATAATATTTCAGGATCTACAACAAAAGATAAAGATGGCAATCCCGTCTATCACTATTGGAGTTGGTCTTTAAATAATGAGATGGCGATGGAAGCTCTAAATGTGTATCAATTAAAAGAAAATGATTCTATCTTGTTGGAATTTATTGATCCACAAGAACCAACTCCATTGCCTGAAGTCTTGAAAGAACCCACTCATATTTCTCATTCTTCTGGTGGTTCATATGTAACGCAAGTTAAAAAAGTAGTATTTGATGTTAATAAAGCAATTGAGTTTTTGTTATTAAATCAAAAAAAAGATGGATCCTTTGCTTCACCGATGTATACAGATTGGGTCGCTATTGCTCTTGGTGCTATCGATAATTCAACATTAAAATCAAACATTTTAAATTATTTAAAATCCAATCCAATCCAATCATCTCTCCTTACTGATTACGAGAGACGTGCTATGGCCCTTTTGGCACTCGGTGTAAATCCTTATGATGGAACAGAAGTAAATTATATTAAAAAAATTATTGAAAGTTTTGATGGAGTACAATTTGGTGATGCGACTATGATCAATGATGATATCTTTGCTTTGGTTGTACTGCAAAATGCTGGTTATCATATAAATGATGAAATAATTAAAAAAGATGTTACTTATATTATTTCTAAACAAGAGAAAAATGGTGGATGGGGGAGTGTTGATATGACTTCCGCGGCGATCATGTCGATAAAGGAATTCAAAGATATCTCTGGCACCTCAGAGAGTCTCAAGAATGCAGAGAATTATTTGATTGGAGAAAAAAAATCAGATGGAGGATTTTCGAATTCTTTTTCCACTTCTTGGGTTTTGCAAAGCTTATCAGATGATAGTAGATTTATAAATGCTGAAGAATATTTAATAAAAAATCAACAAGCAGATGGAGGATTTGAAGATGTTTCATCTGATATAAATACTAGAGTTTGGGCGACGGCTTACGTTTTACCTGCTATTTTACATAAATCGTGGAATGATATTTTAGTTGATTTTCCAAAACAAGTAGAAAAAGAAAAGACTGATAAAATTATAGAAAGTATTTTTATTCCTTCATCTCTCGAAGTGGTGATAAAAAAGACTCCACGTAATAATTCTAATTTAACTATTACTAAAACTCCTGTCATAATAGAAATTATTGAAAATCAAAATCAAAATCAAAATCAAAAAGAGAATCAGAATATCTTTAAAATTAAGGAAGTTTCTAATTTTAAACGTACATGGAAAGCTATTAAATCACCATTTGTTTGGCTTTGGTATCGGCTTTAATTCATGTATAATATAAGAATGAGAACTAAATTTTTTATATTTATTATTTTAATAGTAATAGCAGTAGGAGGGCTTGGTGTTTATATGAGCAAAGAAAATGCTGGGCCTAAAAATCTGGCTCCTTTTGCTAATTGTCTTAAAAATAGTGGAGCCGAATTTTATGGGACTTTTTGGTGTCCACATTGTCAAGATCAAAAAAAATTATTTGGAATAGCAAAATCTTTATTGCCATATATAGAGTGTTCGACTCCAGATGGAACGGGACAGACCCAAGTTTGTAAAGATAAAGGGATTGAAGGTTATCCAACTTGGATATTTGCTGATGGAACACAACTTTCAGGATTGCAATCACTTCAAGTTTTAGCCGATAAAACGCAGTGTACACTTCCTAAATAATATGCCAGCATACGTAGAAACAATTAATAAATTATTATCTCTTGGAACAATATTCCTTCAGGTAGTTATTGTATCTATTTTGATTGGGCTTGTTTTCTTTCGAACAAGAGAAAATCCATATTTATTATTTTTCAAAAAATATACCTTTATCTTCGGTTTTCTTTCAGGATTGGGAGCATTTCTGCTTTCACTGTTTTATTCTGAAATAGTTGGATTTCCTGCATGTGAACTTTGTTGGATACAAAGAATCTTTTTATATCCACAACTGATTTTATTTGGGATGGAATTATATAAACGAGATAGATCCATCGTTGATTTCTCTATAGTCTTTGCAAGTATCGGATCACTTGTCTCTATCTATCATGTGTATGTAGAGAATGGGGGAACTGGTGGACTCTCATGTGCAACAGGTACAAGTCTAGCCACCTCTACTGGAGCTTCTTGTTATGTTCGATATATATATGAATTTGGATATATTACTATGCCAATA
Organism: Minisyncoccia bacterium; assembly: GCA_038323465.1. Taxonomy (GTDB): domain Bacteria; phylum Patescibacteriota; class Minisyncoccia; order Phycocordibacterales; family UBA9973; genus UBA8515. Next base: position 36,347 of record JBBQGX010000002.1, read on the forward strand.
ATGGCCCTCACCCTATCACTCTTTATAATAACTATTTTGGTGAACTATAAATATATGGCGAGGGTTAAATAATTACTAATTACCAATTACTGATTACTAATTAAAATGAATAATTCACCTGAAATCAGAAATTGCCAAAACTGCAAAAATGACTTCATTATTGAGCCAGATGATTTTTTGTTTTATGAGAAACTTTCTATCTCTGCTAAATATAAAATTCCAGCCCCTACATGGTGTCCAGATTGTAGATTTCAAAGAAGATGCCTTTTTCGTAATGAAAGAAAATTGTTTAAAAATATTGATGGTGCCACCAATAAAAATATAATTAGTTTATTCCCCAAAGAAGCAAAATTTCCAGTATATGATGATAGTTACTGGTTTAGTGATAATTGGGACCCGTTTTCATATGGTGTAGATTTTGACAGATCAAGACCTTTTCTTTCTCAGCTATATGATTTAATACTTAAAGTTCCTCACCCTAGATCAAATTCTATAAACATGATAAGGAGTGATTATTCAGCTAATGCGGCAGATTTGAAAGACTGCTATTTGATTTTCAGTGCAACTTCAACCGAGAATTCTGCTTATGGAAATGCTGTTGATTATTGTAAAAATTGTTTTGATAACTCTCATATAAGTAATTCAGAAAAATGCTATGAGTCTTTTTGGTTAAATAAATGTTACGATACACACTTCTCATCTTCTTGTGAAGAATGTATGTCTGTATGTCTTTCTAAAAATTGCGTTGGGTGCTTGAATTGTTTTGGTTGTGTAAATTTGAGAAATAAATCTTATAACTTTTTTAATCAACAATTAACAAAAGAAGAATATATAGAAAAAATAAATTCTTTAGATATTTCAAAGTGGTCAAATCTAAAAAAAACAAACAAAACTGCAAAAGAATTTTGGGTTAAATTTCCAGTTAAGTGTATTCAGGGAACAAAAAACTATGACTGTTCTGGTGAATATATTTCTAATTCAAAAAATGTTAAAAATGGTTATTTAATAAGAGGTGGAGAAAATTTAAAGTATGTTCATTACGGGCAAGTTCCAGTTCTAAGAGATAGTATGGATATGATGATTGGTGGATTAAATAGTGAATTGATTTATGAAGCTGTTACATGTGGATGGAATTCTTCACAAATTCGCTTTTGTTATGAATGCTGGGACGGAGGAATAGATTTTGAATATAGTATGTTTTGCGGAAAGAAAGCTAGTCATGTTTTTGGGGGTGTTAGTGTAAATAGTGGGGATTATGTAATTTTAAATAAAAGATATTCTAAAGAAGAATTCTATAAACTTCGTGACGAAATACGTAAGCATATGGATGAAATGCCATATATAGATGCTAATGGAAGAGTATATACATACGGTGAATTTTTTCCACCTGAATTTTCACCATTTGCTTATAGAGACACAATAACACCAGAACATTTTCCGTTATCAAAAGAAGATATATTATCTTATGGTGCTAAGTGGTACGAAGTTCCACAAAATGAATATAATGTTTCAATAAAATCAGAAGATATACCAGATGATATTAAAGATGTAGATGATAGTATTCTTAATGAAATAATTTCTTGTGAAAAATGTAAGCGTGCTTATAAAATAATTCCAGAAGAATTGCAATTTTTAAAACAAAACAATTTACCATTACCACACTTTTGTATAAATTGTAGGCATGATATACGTATTAACCAAAGGAACAAAAGTAAATTATATAAGAGAGAGTGTGATTGTAATGGGGATTGTTCATTAAATAATAAATACAATAATACGATTGAGCATTTCCACGGTAAAGATAAGTGTACCAATATATTTGAAACCTCATATGCACCAGATAGGCCGGAGATTATTTATTGTGAGAAGTGTTATCAACAGGAAGTAATGTAAATGTAATAAGTAATAAGTAATAAGTAATATGGAATACAAATCACAAACTAAAAATTGCCAAAACTGCAAAAATGACTTCATTATTGAGCCAGAGGATTTTTCTTTTTATGAAAAGATGAAGGTTCCTCCACCTACTTTTTGCTCAGAGTGTCGGGTTATACGAAGATTTTCTCACCAGAACACCTGGAATTTATTTTGGAGAAAATGTGATAAATGTGGTGAGAAAACTTTATCTATGTATTCTCCTGATCAAGAATTAAAAGTTTATTGTCAGCCTTGTTGGTGGAGTGATTCTTGGGATGGTACAGAATTTGCCATGGACTATGATAAATCCAAACCATTTTTAGAACAAATAAGAGAGCTTATATCTAAAACCCCTTATGTTTCATTAAATAACCTTTACCTACTGAATAAAAATTGTGACTATGTAAATAGCGCTGGTCAATGCAAGGATTGTTTTATGATTTTTTGGGCTGATTTTTGTGATACCGTATATTATTCAACATTGTTAAACACTTTAAAGTATAGTTCTGATTGTATTCGGGGATATTTTTCTGAGCTTTGCTATGAATCAATAGGTTTTAGTAGATGCTATAAGACATTTTTCTCTGAAGAGTGTGATGATTGTATAGATGTTTGGTTTTCTAAGAATTGTTATAACTGCACTAACTGTATTGGTTGTGTGAACATGCGAGGTGAATCAAATTGTATTTTTAATATAAAATATACAAAAGAGGAATATTTAGAAAGAGTTCAAGAATTGAATTTAGGCTCATGGAAAAGTTTAAATGAATTAAAGGTAAAAGTAAAAGAATTTTGGTTTTCAAAACCAGTTCGAGATTTTCATACTCATTCATTAAGTGTGAATGTGTCAGGGGACTATGTGTATGAGTCAAAAAATTCAAAAGAAATGTATATTAGTAATGGAGCTGAAGATTGTAAATATTGTCAGTTTATAACAGTTGAGTCAGCTCGAGATTGTTTTGATTATTCAGGGTGGGGAGATAATGCAAATCAGATTTATGAAGGAATAACAATTGGAAATAATTCTAGTTTGGTACTTTTTTCTTTTGAATGTTGGCCAGATAGTTTAGATTTAGAATATTGTTATTGGAATATCTCTGGTAAGAATAATCTAGGGTGTGTTAATTTAAAAAGAAAACAATATTGTATTTTAAATAAAAAATATAAAAAAGAAGAATATGAAAAATTAAAATCAGAAATTATTGAAGACATGAAAATTAATCCTTATGTAGACAAAGCAGGGAATAAATATTTTTATGGGGAATTTTTTCCAACAGAATTTTCTTGTTTTCCATACAATAAGTCAAATGCAATGAGGTTTTTTAAAAAAGAAAAAACAGAAGCAATTAATATGGGATGTGCTTGGTCAGATACAGAAAATCAAAACCACCAAACAACCATAGAATCTTTCAATCTGCCTGATAAAATAATTGAAACAAATGATTCTATACTAAAAGAGATAATTAGTTGTTCAAAATGTAAACGTGCTTATAAGATAGCAGAAGGAGAACTTGGTCTTTTAAAAAAAATGGGATTACCGATTCCTCATGAATGTCCAAAATGCCGTGAGAATGAAAGATTCTTAAAATTAGATCCCATAAAACTATACAATAGGAATTGTAATAAGTGCAGTAAAGAAATAAATACACCATATGGACCAAACAGACCAGAGATAATATATTGTGAGAAATGTTATCAGCAGGAATTTATTTAAAAATGCCTGCCCCGTAGGAAGTATTCTTTCCTTCTGGGTTATCAACAGGAATTTATATAAATATAATAGGTAATAGATAGTAAGTAGTAAGAAAAAGTCGGGATTATTATTAATAAAATTTTTTTATAATATGCTTTACGAAAAAATAGAAAAAGATGAAAAGGATATTGTTTTTGTTTATACCACTTTTCGCGATGAGGTGGGAGCGAGGTCAGTAGGGTATTTGGCTATTGAAGATAAGCTTGCTATCTCTGCGGATTACTGGTTGATCAATTCTATATATCCATGGCAAGGAGTTGTCCAAGAAGCAGGGCAGTGTATGCTCATGTTTACAACGGAAAAATTGTTAAGCGAAGAGTTGGTGAAGTTTATTGAATCAAATCATCCTTACAATGTACCGATGGTGATAAGGAGTAATACTTCACTTGTAAATCAAGCCTATAAACTTTGGGTTGACAATACACTTGAGTCAGATAAAAAATATATAACAGAAGAAGAAAATGAATTGAATATAGAAAAAGCAAGTGAAGGGTATGGGTATGGGAGACTTAAATAATTACCAATTACCAATTACTAATTAACAATTAATAATGTAAAATGCCTCGGCTTTGCCGAGGCATTTTAGTTATTAGTAATTACTATATTGCTTCACTCTTCTTTAAATAGATAGTATAATAAAAGTATATGCATATTGATGAAGGAACAATTGTAAATCTTTTAGATACGTCTGGGCTTGTTAATAAAAAAGATGTTGCAATGGCACAAAAGAAAGCAAAAGAAACCAATCAAACTCTTGGTGATGTTTTGATGGCTGATGGTAAATTAACAGAAAAAGACTGGAATAGTATGCAAGCTTTTTCACTTGGTATTCCTTTTGTCAGTTTAAAGGGGATGAAGATTGATTCTGATATTCTTAATTTGATTCCTGAACCAATTGCTCGTAATAATAGTATTATCTCATACAATAAATCTTCTCAAGGATTAGAAGTAGCAATGCTTGATGTCGACAATCTCCCGGTTATTGATTTTATAAAAAAGAAAGTAGGTGTTCGTATACTTCCCCGTATGACATCTTCAGATTCTATTAAAGAAGCTCTATCTCTTTACAAGAAAAGTTTGCAGGCTGATTTCGAGGATATAATTAAAAAAGAAAGTGGTTCTATGGGTATCGTTGCTGATAATAATATTTTTGGAGACAAAAGTAATCCTGAAGGAAAAACAGAAAAAGAGTTGGCAGAGGATTTACCGATAGTTAAAATTGTTGATACTCTAATCTCTCATGCCATTTTACAAGGGGCTTCTGATATTCACGTTGAACCTTGTGAAGAATCTTTAATAGTACGATATCGTATCGATGGAATTCTTCACGATGCCATGGTCTTACCTAAAGATACAGCACCTGGAATTGTAGCTCGCATTAAAGTACTTTCAAATCTAAAGCTCGATGAAAAACGTTTACCGCAAGATGGAAGATTTAAGATTGTGAACGATCAAGGAGGAGTTTCTTTTCGTGTCTCGACTCTCCCAACTTATTTTGGGGAAAAAACTGTTATACGTATACTTCGAGAAAATGCCAAAGGTTTTTCGCTTGAGGGTCTTGGTTTTCACGGGGAAGCCCTTGAGAGAATCCATCGAGGTATGAAAAAAAGAAACGGAATGCTACTCACTGCTGGACCAACAGGTTCTGGAAAAACAACAACTCTATATACAATGCTCGATATATTAAATACTCCAGATGTAAATATTTCGACAGTTGAAGATCCTATTGAATATCAAATGGCTAGAATTAACCAAACACAAACCAAGGCAGAAATTGGGTTAACTTTTGCCAATGGTTTACGTACACTTTTACGACAAGATCCAGATATTATCATGGTGGGTGAGATTCGTGATGGAGAGACAGCCTCTCTTGCCGTAAATGCTTCACTCACTGGTCACTTAGTTTTATCTACTATCCATACAAATTCGGCTGCTGGAGCTATTCCACGCATGATAGACATGGGAGTTGAACCATTCTTGATCGTTTCGACTGTTAAAACTGTGATCGCTCAGCGTCTAGTTCGTAAACTTTCAGAAGAGAAAGAGAAATATATTTTAGATGATATTGAATTAAAAGCACTTAGTAAGGTTGTAAATCTTGATGTTGTTCTTGATGCTCTAAAAAAAGAAAAAATAGTAAAAGAAGATGCGCAGTGGAATGATATTCCTTTTTATAAACCAAAGCCAAACAAGGATTCACCTGATGGTTATAAGGGTAGAGTTGGGATACATGAGGTGTTAGAGGTTAGTTTGACTATTAAAGAATTGATTCTAAAAGGATCATCTGCTGATGAAATTGAGAAAAGAGCTAAAAATGAAGGTATGATGACGATGCTAGAAGATGGGATATTTTTAGTTGCCAGTGGTGTGACTTCGACGGAAGAAGTCTTGCGCGTTGTTTCTGAATAGCTTTCCATTAAAAGGATGGTTTTGTGAAGTGATTTTACTAAATTAAATATGAAATTTAAATACAAAGAACAAACTAAAGAAGGAAATATTGTTGAAGGGATAGCAGAATCTTCAGATACTTTTTCTTTGGCCCATGAAATAAGAGAAAGAGGAAGCACCCCTATGACGATAAGTGAGTTTAAAGAAAAAGGATTCAAGTCGTTACTTACTTTTGATATTTTAGGGAGAGTTTCTCTTTCAGAAAAAATAATGTTTACAAACAACCTAAGTGGAATGCTTACAGCCGGACTTCCCCTTACTCGTGCTTTAACAGTTCTTGTTAAGCAATCAAATAATAAAACTCTCGGTGGTATTATCCAAAACTTGATAGATGATATCAACAAAGGGGGGACTCTTTCTCTGGGAATGAAAAAATTTCCCAAAGTTTTCTCTGGTGTTTTTGTTTCTATGATTCATTCAGGCGAAGAGTCTGGAAGTTTACCTAGGACACTTTCGGAAATAGGTATGACTCTTAAAAAAACATATGAATTAAATAAGAAAATCAAAGGAGCATTGATCTATCCGAGTGTTATTTTTACAGCAATGATACTTATTGCAATATTAATGATGATATATGTTGTTCCAACTCTCACTAAAACATTTAAAGATGTAGGAACTGAGTTACCATCATCAACTAAATTTATAATATTTATCTCAGACGCATTGAGTCAACATCTACTACTGTTTGTTCTATTTTTGTTTTCAGTTATCTTTACTATTTTTCTCTTATTTAGATTAAAAATTGTACAAAGATATTTTGATTTATTTATTTTAAAGATTCCATTAATAGGAAATCTTATTAAAGAAATGAATACTGCTCGCACTGCTCGCACTCTCTCATCACTTCTTGCTTCTGGAGTGGATTTATCTAGAGCTCTAACTATAACAGAAGAAGTGCTTCAAAATGTTCATTATAAAGAATTAATTCATAGTTGTGTGGATTCAATTGAAAAAGGAGTTACCCTCTCTTCTTCTTTTAAAGAACATACTCATTTATATCCAGTTATGGTAGGAGAAATGATTGAAGTTGGGGAAGAAACAGGGAAAATGTCTGGGATGTTAATGGATATTGCTACCTTCTATGAATCTGAAGTTGATGAAAAGACAAAAAACCTCTCAGTTATTATTGAGCCAGTTTTAATGATTTTTATAGGTGGAGCTGTTGGATTTTTTGCTGTTTCTATGATTACTCCTATGTATACGGTAATGGATAATATTAAATAATTTATGAAAAGAATAAAAAATAATTTTATTTTAAATAAAAAAATAATAAAAAGCAAAGGGTTTAGCCTTGTTGAGACACTTGTCGCTATTTCTATTTTTTTAATTGTTTCTGTCGCTATATATTCTGGATTCACTGGTATTTTGAAAACAATGACAGTTGTTCGAGTGAAGGGGATTATGACAAATATAGCTAATGAACAGTTTGAAGTTGTGCGTAATTTATCATATCAAGATGTAGGTACGGTTCTAGGTATTCCTTCAGGAATTATTTCTCAGAGTCAAACTATAAATCGTGATGGTAAAGATTTTACAGTTGAGACTGTTGTACGGAATGTCGATGATCCTTTTGATGGGACTTTTAATGGCAATCCTCATGATTCATCTCCGGCCGATATGAAGATAATAGAGTTAACTATCTCGTGTTCATCTTGCGTAGATAGTATATCTCCAATTTCTTTTACTACAAAAATTGCTCCTAAAAATCTTGAAACAGCCTCTACAAATGGAGCGCTTATCATAAGAGTTTTTGATTCATCAGGGGTACCAGTTTCTTCTGCTGATATAAATATAATAAATAATAGTGTTAATCCAAAAATAAACTTGAATGATCAAACAGATATAAATGGGATACTTACCATTGTCGATGCTCCTCCTTCTAAAAATAGCTACCAAATAATAGTTACAAAAGATGGATATTCAACAGATCGTACTTATGCGACAGGAGTGACGGGTAATCCAAATCCAACAAAACCAAACACCAGTGTTTTGTTACAACAAATCACTCAAATTTCTTTTATTATAGATCGTACTAGTAAAATAAATATTTTTACTTTGAATAATCAATGTGTTGCTACTCCATCATTTGGTTTTAGTATTTCAGGAAGTAAATTAATAGGAACTCCTAATGTTTATAAATATCTAAATTCTTTTACGACTGATACTCTGGGTAAGAAAACACTATCTTCTATTGAGTGGGATACTTATAATATATCAGGAGCTGATAGTGTCTATGATATTATTGGGACAAGTCCACTCCTTTCTCTTGGGGTTAATCCAAATATTGAGCAAGATTTACAAATTATTACAGCTCCTAAAAATGGTAAGAGACTACTCGTTGTAGTCAGAGATTCTTCGACCGGATTGCCTTTGTCTGATGCAATAGTTAAACTTACTGGACCAAATAGTTATTCTAAGAATATTGTCACGAATGAAGGATTTCTAAATCAAACTGATTGGAAAGGAGGTGATGGGCAGGAAGCTTTTGGTTATTTTAATATGTATTCAAATTCTGATGGAAATATTGAAAGTATTGCGTCTCCAGGTAATTTGAGTTTGAAAAAAGTTTCTGGAGTTTATTCTTCAAATGGTAATCTAACTTCCTCAATTTTTGATACAGGTTCATCTAGTAATTTTAGACAAATTATTTGGAATTCTGCTAGCCAACCTGCACAAACTGGTCCTAAAAGTGTAAGAGTTCAGATTGCAACATCTAATTGTATTAATGCTGGAGATGATTATCCTGACTGTACTACGGGGACTTGGAATTTTGTTGGACCCGATGGAACTAGTTCCACGTACTATGATTCGACCAATCAAAACATAAACGCAATTCATAATGAGAAGAGATACTTTCGTTATAAAATTTATTTATCAACTCTAAATACTTCATACACCCCAACAATATCTGATATTTCATTTACCTACACCTCAGCATGTATTCCTCCCGGGCAAGTCTCTTTCTCTAGTCTTGTTTCAGGAAATTATACTATTTTAGTAACAAAGAATGGTTATAAAAGTATGTCAAAAAATGTCAGTATTTCAAATGACTGGACAAAATCTGAGATCGTGATTACACCTTGAATATTATGTCTATAAATATAAATATAAATAATAATAAAGGATTAACGCTACTGGAAGTAGTTATTAGTATAGCTATTTTTTCTCTAGTGATGGCATTAGTTGGGATCTTTGCCCGTGATATTTTCTTTTATGACGATGTGTTCTCTGGTGGACTAACCGCTTATGATGAAGCCAAGAAAGTTCTTCAGCCTGTTGCTTCTGAAGTTCGTTCTGCATCACCTTCATCCCTCGGATCTTATCCTCTTGAAACAGTTGGTGCTACAACATTTATTTTTTTTACAGATATTAATAATGATGGATTGAAAGAGAGAATTAGATATTTTTTATCAGGAAATATTTTAAAAAGAGGAGTCATCTCTCCGTCTGGAAATCCTTTGCAGTACTCATCTAATAATGAGATTGTTACAGAAGTTGTCCATAGTATAGTAAATGATTCAATTCCTATTTTTACTTATTATAATTCTAATTATAATGGTAGTACTCAAGCACTAGTGCAACCAGTTTCAGTACTTGATGTGCGTCTTGTAAAAATAACATTGGTGATTGACACTAACCCAAATAAACCTCCAGGACCAGTAACAATCACAACACAAGTTAGTATTCGTAATCTTAAGGATAATTTATAATGATAAATATAATTAAAAATGATAAATACTCTCGTGGAATTGCACTTATTAATGTGATTATATTTTCTGCCTTGGCTGTTTCGATTGTTATTTTTTATGTTTCTTGGGTTTCTTCAAGTATTTTATTAACTAGAAGAACTTTATACAAAGAACAAGCTTTTCAAATAGCTGAAGCAGGCATTGATTATTATCGTTGGCATTTATCTCATAATCCGAATGATTTTAAGGATGGAACAAATAATAATGGACCGTATACTCATTTATTTAAAGATAAAGATGGAAATAATATTGGTAGCTTTATTTTAACTGTTATTCCTCCAATTGTTGGTTCGACTATTATTACTATTAAATCAGAAGGACGTGTCGATATTTATCCTTCAATCAAAAGAACAATTCAAACAAAACTAGCTATTTCTTCTTTTGCTAAGTATGCGATTGTTGCTGATGATATTATGCGCTTTGGAGAAGGAACAGAAATCTTTGGCCCAGTACATTCTAATAATGGAATCCGGTTCGACGGGATTGCTCATAATATTGTAACTAGTGCACTTTCTTCATATAATGACCCAGACCATGTTGGGAATAGTGAATTTGGGGTTCATACTCATGTGAATTCTCCTGGACCAAGTATTAATGATAATTTCCGTTTAGAAGAAGCCCCACCTAAAAATCCAGTTCCTGAGAGACCAGATGTTTTTCTTGTAGGGCGTAGATTCCCAGTACCGCAATCTGACTTTACGGGTATTACTAATGATCTTTCAAAAATTAAAACTAATGCACAATCTGGTGGTAAATATCTCGCATCGTCTGGTTCATTAGGTTACCATATTGTTCTTAAGGTTGATGATACTTATAGTGTCTATAAAGTTACAGGTTTGACCTCTGCTTCACCTAGTTGTTCAAGTACTTCTAATGGAGGAGATCCTACATGGAAAACTTGGAGTATTGGAACTGAGACATTTATAGGTAATTATAATAATCCAGGTAATGGACTTATTTTTGTGGAGGACGATGTTTGGGTTGATGGTAAAATAAATACAGCTCGAATTACAATTGCAGCTGGAAAATTTCCAGATCAATCGAGTACTCATAAAAATATTATTATAAATAAAGATTTGCTTTATACTAATTATGACGGTCAAGATAGCATAGGGCTCATATCTCAAGAAGATGTAAATGTTGGAATGGAAAGTGAAGACAGTTTTCGTATAGACGCAGCACTAATGGCCAATAATGGAAGAGTAGGGAGACATTATTATAGCGACTCTTGTTCTTATTCTAATAGAACAAAATTAACATTATATGGGATGATTGGTAGTAATAAAAGATATGGTTTTGCTTATACTGATGGAACTGGTTACAATGAACGTACTATTATATATGATGCAAATCTTTTATATGGACCACCACCATCTTTTCCATTGACATCTGACAAATACTCCACTATCTCATGGGATGAAATAGAGTGATTTTGCATGTCAAAATACACATACAAGCTATGACTTATATGTGTATTTTGATGAAAAAAGAGATAATTTAATCAAAATATGTTATAATAAAAATATATGTTGAATGTAAATAAGCTTGTTGTTGCTAATTGGAAAATGAACCCATCCTCAATAAAAGAAGTTGAATTTATTTATAAAGGTATTTCTTCTTATCTAAAAAAAATAAAAAATGTAGAAACAGTAATTTGTCCACCTTTCCCATATCTATATATACCTAAAAAATTAAAAATTAATAATATAAAAACCGGTAGTCAAGATGTTTTTAATGAGAAAGAAGGACCTTATACTGGGGAGGTCTCTTTCTTGATGTTAAAGAATTTTGATGTCAAGTATGTAATTGTTGGTCACTCAGAAAGAAGAACCCTTGGTGATACAAATCAAGATATAAATAATAAAATTCTGACAATTTTGAAAGGAAAAGCAACTCCAATATTTTGTATAGGAGAAAAAGAAAGAGATCATAATGGTTTTTACTTATCTTATATCAAACAGCAAATTATAGAAGCGTTAGCTGGAGTAATGAAATCTCAAATTAAAAATATTGTTTTCGCTTATGAGCCAGTCTGGGCTATCGGAGCAAATGCGACTCGAGTAGCAACAGTAGCTGAATTTATCGAAACGAGAATTTTTATAAAGAAAATAATTTCTGATTTATATGATATAAAAACGGCAAATGCAGTTAGAATAATATATGGAGGATCAGTTAATCAGACAAATGCCAAATCATTTATAGAGGAGGGTGGAGCTGATGGATTACTTGTTGGTCGTGATAGTTTGAATATAAAGAAGTTTAAAGAGATTATTAATTTGGCATCTAAATAAAATGAAATCAATAAAAGACATAGAAAATTTGAAAGGAAAGAAAGTGGTTGTTCGAGTAGATTATAATGTTCCTATGGATGGCGATAAAATAACAGATGATTTTCGTATTAGGGCATCATTACCTACTATCGAATATTTACAGAAGAAGGGGGCTATTGTAGTACTACTAGCTCATATAGGGGACGATGCGACTAGTAGTTTAAAACCAGTAGCGATAAGACTTAAAAAATTTATTTCAAATCTTAATTTTATTGAAACTTCTATTTTTTCAGATAATACAGAAAAAATTGTAAATAATTTAAAGAGTGGAGATGTGGTACTACTTGAAAATCTTCGCCGAGAAATAGGGGAGAAGAAAAATGCACCGTCTTTTGCGAGAGCTCTTTCACGATACGGAACTATCTTTGTAAATGATGCATTTTCAGTCTCACATCGTCCCCATGCTTCCATCGTAGGGATTACGAAATACCTACCAGGCTATGCTGGGTTACAAATGATAGATGAAGTTAATCATTTATCAAAAGCTTTTAATCCAAAACATCCATTTTTATTTATTCTTGGTGGTGCTAAATTTGAAACAAAAATTCCACTCATAAAGAAATTCCTTCGTGACGCAGATCATGTCTTTATAGGGGGAGCACTTGCCAATGATTTCTTTAGAGCAAAGGGATATACTGTTGGCACATCACTAGTAAGTGATGGAAATATTTCCATAAAACCTTTTGCAAAAAGTAGTAATTTGATAATTCCTATTGATGTGATTGCAAGTAAAGACGGAAAGACTCGCGATATTAAACCAAGTGATGTTGCATCCGATGAATGTATTGTCGATATAGGTAATGAGACAGTTACTAAATTGGGTGAACTTATCGAGAAAGCAAGTTTTATCCTTTGGAATGGACCACTTGGTAAATATGAAAGTGGATTTTCTTCATCAACTGAAAAAATATTGAAATTAATTTCAAAAAGTAAAGCCAATAGTGTAATAGGTGGAGGAGATACTGTAGCAATAATTTCTAAATTAAAACTCGGTGATAAGCTCGGATTTGTTTCAACTGGGGGAGGGGCGACACTCGATTTCCTTGCAAAAGGAACACTGCCGGGGATTAAAGCATTGAAATAAAAATAAAAATAAATATAAAATACCACACAATCTTCGCTTGCGTGGTATTTTATATTTATAATCATTTTTTATGTTACAATCATCAATATGCCAAATCATGTTGAACTACTTGATCTTCTTTTAAAAAATCGTGGAATAAGGGATGAAGATAAAGATAAATTTTTGAATCCATCTTATGATAGAGATTTATATGACCCATATCTGATGAAAGATATGGAGAGGGCTTGCGTGCGAATATTTGAGGCTACTGAAGCAGACGAGAAAATTGTCGTTTATACTGATTATGATTGTGACGGAATTCCAGCCGCGGTTATGATTCATGATTTTTTTGATAAGATTGGATATAAAAATTATGAAATATATATACCCGATAGACACGATGAAGGGTATGGACTCCACTTGGATGCTATAGATGAATTTATAAATGATGGAGTAAATCTCTTAATTACTTTCGATTTAGGTATAACCGCAATAGAAGAAGTTATAAAAGCCGAAGCTTCCGGTATAAATGTTATTATTACAGATCATCATTTACCCAGTCTTTTAGGTATTCCTAAGGCTTATGCTGTTGTTAATCCAAAACAAGAAGGATGTAGTTATCCTGATAAGATGCTTTGTGGAGCAGGAATTGCTTTTAAATTTATTCAAGCTCTCATTCTAAAATATGGAGAATATTGGAAGATAAATAAAGGTTGGGAAAAATGGTTGCTTGATATGGTGGGTGTTGCAACCCTTGCTGATCAGGTCCCTTTACTTAATGAAAACCGGACACTAGCATTTTATGGGCTAAAAGTTTTACAAAAAGGTCGCCGACCAGGACTCACAGAGATTTTTAAAAAGGCTGGAGTTGATATAACTAAATTAAATGAAGAAGATGTGACATTCACACTTGCTCCACGTTTAAATGCAGCTAGCCGTATGGCAAGCCCGATGATGGCATATGAGGCACTTGCGGCAACTGATATTGTAGAAGCAAAGACTTTAGCTGATGCTTTAGCTAAGGTAAATGATGAACGTAAATATACCGTTGCGAATATTATGAAAGAGGTAAGCAAAACAATGGAGAAGAGGGAAAAGAAGGGAATTATAGTAATAGGTAATCCAAAGTGGAGGATAGGAGTTCTTGGAATAGTAGCTTCGAAGATTGTAGAGGAGCACAAGAAATCAGTTTTTGTTTGGGGTTCTGATGGTTCAGATGATTTAAAAGGGTCTTGTCGTTCCTACGGAAGTGCAAATCTTGTAGATATAATGAATGCATTGCCTACTGGTTCTCTTCTTGGTTTTGGCGGTCATGCAGGAGCAGGTGGATTTTCTGTTTCTCATACAGAAATACATTTTTTAGAAGAGAGAATTTTGAAAGTCTGTGGTAGTAGTGATGAAGAAGTAAAAGAAAAAGTGCAAGATGATGGTATTGATGCGATTATCAACATTGATGATATTACAAGTGAGAATTATAATGTCATTGAAAAATTGGCTCCATATGGAGTAGGGAATCCAAAACCAAAATTTTTATTGAAGGATGTACCAATATTTGGAATTAAAGAATTTGGAAAAGAGAAAAACCATTTAGAATTAATATTTACAAATAGTAGAGGGAGACAGATAAAAGGAATTGCATTCTTTAAAACAAGAGATAGTTATAAGAGTTCGCTTTCTGTGGGGGATAGGATAAACATGATTGCCACATTTGAAAAGAGTACTTTTGCTGGTCGTACCGAGCTAAGGTTGAGAATTGTTGATATTTTGTGTTAAAATATTTTTATGTTAAAAAATCTAGAAATTTATACAGACGGTTCCTCATTAGGTAATCCGGGTCCAGGTGGCTGGGGGACGGTAATAATTAATAATAAAGAATTAATAATTAAGAATGGAAAATCAGAACCAACAATCGTAGAACTTGGAGGGTTTGAGAAAAATACTACCAATAATCGCATGGAAATGATGGCTGTTGTTGAAGCGCTTAAATATATTCGGAAGTCGGACTTCCGAATATCTGATGTGATCATTCATGCTGATTCTGCTTATGTACTCGGAGGTGTGACTTCTTGGGTATTTAATTGGGAGAAGAATGGATGGAAAACTTCTAAAAAGGAGCCAGTGCTGAATCAAGATTTATGGAAAGAATTGATCTCTCTCGTTCGTTCCTCTAAATGCGATTTGAAATGGCAAAAAGTAAAAGGGCATTCTGGTATCGAGTACAACGAACTCGCTGACCAGATAGCGACAACTTGTGCAGGTTTGCAAAAAAACCATCATAAATAATTTATGTGTTTAAATAAAAAGAAACAGAATAGCTCTTCCCATAGGACACGGATATTTTTCTGCTGAAAAATTCCTCGTGCTCGGCTCGACAGCCTCCCAAGCTCCTCTGATAAGACTATTCTGTTTATTTTTATAAAATTAGCATGTCTAAAAAAGAAATCGTAATAATATTTATTTTAATTACAGTAGCTTGTGGGCGGTTTTTCTTTTTTATTCCGAAAGCACCTGACTTTGGTAGTGCAGTAGGGAAGAGTGTAGAGTTGATTGGAATAGTTAGTGATGACCCAGATATAAGGTTGAAAAATAAGCATTTAAATGTGACTTTGATAGATAGGGATGTAAACATTTTGGTTATTATTGATAGAAACGTACTCGTTTCTTATGGAGATAAAGTAGAAGTTAGAGGAGTACTTGAGGAGCCAGAGAATTTTATTACAAATTCTGGAAAAGAATTTAATTATAAGAGATATTTATCAAATCAAGATATTTATTACACAATTAAAAAAGCAGATATAAAAATATTATATAGTGGTAATGGAAGTAAATTAAAATTATTTCTATATAATCTGCGTGCGTCATTTATTGAAAATATAAATCAGGTTATTTCGATGCCAGAGAGTGATCTCGCCAATGGTCTCATTCTTGGTGTGCGTGGTGGTTTTGACCAAGACATGAATAATGAATTTATTCAAACTGGAACGATTCATATCATCGCTTTATCTGGCTACAATGTCTCTATTGTAGCGAAGGGGGTGATGGGGTTTTTTGGTTTAATTTTCTCTAGCACTATTGCTATTATTTTTGGAATAATAATGATTATATTATTTATAATAATGGCAGGAGCATCAACGACTGCAATCAGGGCAGGGGTAATGGCTGTCATTATGTTATTAGGAAAGATGACAGGTAGAAGATATGATGCTGGGCGTGCACTTATTATCGCCGCGCTTCTCATGATTACTTATGATCCACGAGTTATCATAGATATGTCTTTTCAGCTTTCATTTTTAGCAACGGGTGGTGTCCTTTTTGTTACTCCCAAGGTTGTAAATTGGTTTTGGTGGTTACCCTTGCGATTTGAGATAAGAGAGACAATGGCAACAACCGTCGCAGCGACTATCTCTGTCCTTCCTATATTACTTTATTTAACTGGAGTTTTATCTCTTGTTTCTATTTTTGCAAATATTTTAATATTACTATTTATCCCATTCACTATGCTCCTGTCTTTTATTGTTGGAATGGTTGGATTTATTTCACCCATAATTTCAATTCCGTTTGGATATATTGCACATTTGATACTTCTGTATATTCTTTCAGTAATTCATTTTTTTGCATCACTGTCGTTTGCTAGTGTGACAATACAATCATTTCCATTACTCTTCACGATTTTAATATATGGATTCTTGATTTATTGGGTGTTTCGAAAAGAGGACAAGATATAAAATTCTCCCCGCTTTATCCCAAAGGGGCCCTACACGGATAAGAATTTTATATCTTGTCCTCTTTTCTATCTGCTAATTTTATTTTGTATTTTTAAAATTTTCTTCTATTGCCTCCCAGTTTAAATTTTCAAAAAAGCTTTCTATGTAGTTTTTTTTCTCAGATGGGATATAGTCTAGATAATAAGCATGTTCCCACATATCTAGAGCTAAGATAGGGGTGAGGCCTACTAGATGTCCTATATGTTGTTCATCTACCCACTGTGTGATTAATTTGCCAGTCTGTTTATCATAGTAAAGCATAGCCCATCCTACACCACGAGTCATAGCTAAAGCTTTGAATTTCTCTAACCATGATTCGAAATCTAACTCACTTTGTGCGATAGCACGTTTTAAGTTAGATTCATTTTTTAATTCTTTTCCACCACCTGAGAGTGAAGAGAAGTATATTTCATGATTTCTCATGCCTCCGAATTCAAAAGCAAATCTACGATGAAGCTCACTTAGAACATATGCATTCTCAGATTGGTTTTGTTCGTATTCTTTTATTTTATTTAAAACTAGATTAGAATTAGCTACATAACCTTTGTAAAGTTTAAGATGTTCCTCAATACTCTTAGTACTAATACCTTTTAGTTCCCTTAACTCAAATATTTTTGGTTTAAATGTTTCCATATAATTTTAAAATTTTTGGAGCAAAGATTTTCAAAAAAAATGTCTGGCACCTCTCCTCCCTCTTCCGAGGACTTTTTTGTTGATAAGCTTTGCGGAAAAAATTGTATTTAATGTTAATATATGTATTGTACCATGAAGCAAATTATAAAAAATATACTATATTTATCCTTTATCTTATTGGTTACTTTAACTGCTTTTATTTGGTTTTATATTTATCAGAATAGTTTGACTGACAAATATTTAAAAATTGTTTTTTTGGATGTTGGGCAGGGTGATGCTATCTATATAGAGGCTCCAAATGGTAAACAGATGCTGATAGATGGAGGACCTGACGCAAAATTACTTTCAAGTTTGGCTAAAGTTATGCCTTTTGCTGACCGGTCTATAGATATTATCCTAGCGACACATGGAGACCAAGATCATATCGGAGGGTTTCCTTTATTATTAGAGAATTATAAAGTAGGGAATATCATAGAGAATGGAGCAATCTCTAACTCGAAAGTATTTGTTAGTCTCGAAGAAAAAGTAAATAAAAATAAAATAAATAAAATTATTGCAAGAAAAGGAATGCATGTGATTTTAGATCAAAATAGAAATATTTATTTTGATATTTTGTTTCCCGATAGAGACATCTTGAATTTTGAAAGTAATGATGGCTCCATAGTAGGGAAGCTTGTCTATGGACATGAGTGCTTCATGTTTACAGGAGATGCAACAACGTACACAGAGAATCTGATAGAGTGGAATGAAAGTGATAATATCCTAAAGTGTGATGTTTTAAAGCTAGGGCATCACGGCTCTCACACATCTTCAAGTGAACTTTGGCTTGAAAAAGTGGAACCAAGCATAGCTATAATTTCTGTAGATAAGAATAATAAATATGGTCACCCACACCAAGATGTTTTAGATAGATTAAAAAAGTTGAACATCCCATTCTTAAGTACAGCAGATAAGGGAAGTATAATATTTAAAACAGATGGAGAGAAATTAATACAAAAATAAAAAACCACAGGTCTTGCTTGTGGTTTTTTATTTTTGTATTTGAATTTAATTTATTTCCTTGACTCTTGTCACTGTTTACTATTTTATGATTCCTGCTTTCTTTAAAACCGCATAGGCACCGCGTTTGTTGATTGTTTTTATTGCTTTAGTTGAAAGTGTAAGAGGGAAGTACTTTTTAAGCTCTGGTACATAAATACGTTTCTTCTGAAGGTTTGTATATTTACGAACCATACCTGTAGGATTGAATTTAGTAGCACGAACTACGTTGGAGTAGCCTCCTGCCATCTTTGAGCCCTTTTTAGTTATATCGCATACTTTTGCCATCCCAGTAAAAAATTTAAATATTAACGTTTGTCTACGGACCTTATACTCCCATTAAATTTTAACGGGACAGGTAGATAAAACTATGCTATCATATACTCTATATAAAAGCAATCATGTTTAAGATTCTTTATATTTTACAACATATATGTCACCCACCGATGGAATATTTTATGTAATAGTTCTTATTATGTCTGTAGTAGTTCATGAGTTTGCTCATGGATATACGGCATATCTTCTTGGCGACAATACAGCGAGGATGCAAGGTAGACTTACCCTTAATCCACTAAAACATCTAGACCCATTTGGTTCTGTGATACTTCCACTACTCCTTATCTTCATGAATGCTGGTTTTGTTATCGGTTGGGCTAAACCTGTACCTTATAATCCTGATAATCTGACAGATAAAAAAAGAGGATCACTGTATGTTGCTATTGCTGGAATTCTTGCCAATATTTTAATTGCTGTTATTTTTGGATTACTTATTCGTTTCGGACCAACACAACTCGGGATTCCTATAGATAGTCCATTTTACAAGATTGCTTCTATTATAGTTATCTTGAATTTAGTTTTGGCATTATTTAATCTAATTCCCATTCCTCCACTTGATGGATCAAAAGTTTTATTTTCTTTCTTACCAATCCGTTATCATCATATTGAAAACTTTCTTGAAAAATGGGGGATGTTTGTTTTACTTTTCTTTATAATTTTTCTTTGGAGTAAAGTTGCCCCACTTATATATATTGCATTCTTTTTTATTACAGGAATTCATCTTTAAAAACTTTTTATTAATTATAAATTATCTTTATTTATACAAACTTGATTATTAGGTTTATATTAAGTTTATATTATGCTATTATTAAGGAGTAGATATCCTTTTGTTTTTTGTTTTTCAAGGACTAAATAAAAATAAAACTTTATACTGCATTTTTTAATGAATATTTTTAAACATAAAATTGGTTCTTTTTCGTATTTAATAAAAATATTCTCAATATTTTTATTCATGATACTTTTTGCAGCATATGCAAATACTTTTGCGGTTTTTTCTCCAGGACAAACTCTAGATCCAAATTGTGCTCCTGGGATTGTCGGTTGTATTGTTGAAATACTTCCAAATCAATTAGGTAACAATGGTAAATATTTATCAACAGATGGAACAATAGCAACATGGGTAAGTACCCCCATTGGAGTAACAGCTTATCCAGCTTCTGGTATCCCAAATTCAACCGGTTCTGAATGGGGAACATCATATACAACATCAGGGAGTGGAAATGTCCTTGCTCTTGCAACTTCTCCAGTATTTGTAACTCCAACATTAGGTATAGCCACTGCAACTTCAATAAACAATTTACCATTGTTACAAGACAATATAGATTTTAATATTAAAGTGGGTCAAGATGCAGGACTTAATCTTGTGGCAGGATCACAATTTAATACTTTTATAGGCTATGAAGCAGGAAAGGGTGGAATAGGTGGAACAAACGCTTATTATAATACTGCGGTAGGTTATAATTCCCTTTATTCTAATACTACAGGAAATAATAACACTGCCAGTGGAACAAATTCCCTTTATTCTAATACTACAGGAAATAATAACACCGCAAACGGAGAACATTCTCTCTTTCAAAATACTACAGGATATAACAACACTGCCAATGGAGGTCAATCTCTCTTTTTAAACACTACAGGAGGTAATAACACCGCTAGTGGAAATCAATCTCTCTACCGCAATACTACAGGATATAACAACACTGCAAACGGAGAAAGTTCTCTCGCTCAAAATACTACAGGATATTACAACACTGCAAACGGAAGTCGTTCACTTTTATTCAACACTACTGGGTCACATAATACTGCCAATGGAATGCTATCAGGTATGTTTATAGCAGATGGCATAACTGGAAATACTACAGGCAGTAATTCTCTTTTCCTAGGTTACGATACCAGAGCCCAAGCTGATGCACAAACCAATCAGATAGTAATAGGAGCAAGTGCTATTGGTAATGGTAGTAATACAGCAACTATAGGAAATAATAATTTACTCCGTACTTATCTCACAGGTCTAAATCTAAAAGCTGGCACCGTCACCGCCGGAACTGCCCCACTAAAGCTAACGAGTGGAACCAACCTTACCACCACCGAAGCCGGAGCCGTCGAGTACGACGGCTCACACCTTTACTTCACTGCAACAGATGCAGGAGTTCGTTATCAACTTGATCAGCAAGGTGGGGGAGGAGGACTTTCAAGCGATGCAGATTTTAATACAAAAGGTGGAACAAATGCAGGGTTGAATCTTGTAGCAGGAGCACAATATAATACTTTCTTAGGCTATGAAGCAGGGAAATCTGATGGTGCTGGTGGAACAAATACAGCAGATAATAATATTGCAATAGGTTATCAAGCTCTATATGAGAATACTACTGGGGATTCTAATATCGCCAATGGAGTTCGATCTCTCTTTCATAACACTACTGGGTATTCTAATACTGCCAATGGATATGAATCTCTTTTATTTAACACCACTGGATCTAATAACATTGCCAATGGATATCAATCTCTATACGGTAATATAACAGGAAATGCCAACACCGCCAGTGGAAATAATTCTCTTTTCTACAACAGCACTGGATCTAATAATACTGCCAATGGATATGAATCTCTTTTCTACAACAGCACTGGATCTAATAATACTGCCAATGGAATGTATTCACTTACCTCCAATACCACAGGAAACCAAAATTCAGCATTAGGAATGAATACTCTATACTCCAACACAACCGGATCTCAAAACACCGCCAATGGATATAATTCTCTTTATTCCAACACTATAGGAAGTTATAACTCTGTATTAGGAATGTATGCAGGTCGTTACATTGCCAACGGTACAACGGGTAGAATTACAGGGGACAATGGACTTTATCTTGGTTACAATTCAAAAGCAAGTGCTGATGGAACAGATAACGAGATAGTCATCGGTGCTTCAGCTATTGGTAACGGTTCAAATACCACTACCCTCGGGACAAACAATGTCCTTTATGTAGGTAGTAGTGGTATTTCTGGTATGGTTGCCCGCTTTACAAACAATGCTGGATACTGTGATATCAATCCTCTAACTGCGTCTCTTGTTTGTTCATCTGATTTTAATTTAAAAAAGAACATTACAACTCTTGATGATAAAGAATTTATTTTGCAAACAGTTCCTATAATGGTTACTAGCACTCTTGATAAAATTTTAGCTCTCACCCCTGTGACATACAACTGGAAGAATATTGAGAATGATTCAAAACACCCAGGATTCATCGCTCAAGATATGGAAAACTATTTTCCAGAGCTAGTTAGTACAGATACAAAAATGGATCCAGTTACAGGTAAGTATTTAAAGTCTATTGCTTACGCCAACCTAACCCCTTACTTAGTGAAAGCAATACAAGAAATGAATTTAAAAATTGAAGGGATAAATAATTTTGAAGTAGATGAAAATGGTAATAGTGTGGTTAATAGTTGGAGAGATTCTATGGTTGCTTGGTTTGGAAATACGAAGAATGGAATAATCGAATTTGTTGGAGTAACAATTCGTGCCAAGGATAAATTGTGTGTTGGAGAGGGTAATGAAGAAGTCTGTATAACAAAAGAGGATTTATTGCAAATTAAAAATAATGCATCTCTTAAAAAAGATGATGTTTTAATAAAAATAGAACCAAGTATCGAAAATATTGATTTAGTTATTCCAGATAAAATTGTTCCAGAGACCACACCTGCGGTGGAAGTAATAAAAGAAATAGTAAAAGATGTAGTTCCAAATAAAGAAGCAGTACCAGCTGAGGTAGTAGTAAAGGAAGTAATTGCAACCCCTCAAGAATAAAAACAACACAAGTAATAGTAGAATAATTAAAATAATTATGAATTTAGTATTTAAAAATTTTTTGAAAAATGTATTTATTTTAACATCAATAATGTTTTCGTTTGTGGTACAAGCTTCTCAAACTGATGGGATTATAGATAATACTTATAATAGTGCACTTCTTTGTGTAGATAATTTATGCACAACTACAACAAGGATAAATTTCAAACCAACATTAGGGACAGCTATCCATATCACAGATACTGCTATTACTGGTAATGCATGGTCGGAGACTTTTGGCTGGATAAATCTTAATCCAACGACCTTTGGTGGAGTTACAAATACTACAAATGGAGTTCTGGGCGGTTATGCTTGGGGAGATGGAGCTGGTTGGATTAATTTTGCTCCAACTCTCGGCGGGGTTACAATAAATTCGACAGGACAATTTATTGGTTATTCTTGGTCAGAAAATTATGGCTGGATTAAATTTGATTGCAATGTACTAAATGCATGTGTTACAACAGACTGGAGACCAATCAGTGTTCGTCCTTCTGATTCTTCTCATGGGTCATCTGGGTTTTGGCCAATAAAAATACAAATAATTCCTACAGACACTACGGTGGTAGTTCCAGTTATTAATCCTTTTCCCATAATTACTCCTACGATAAAAAAGCCAAAACCTGTTTTAAAAAAGATCATTCCTCAATTAGAAGAGGAGATTTATATAGATCAACAACCAAAATTCCCACCTAAGATAGATAACTCAAAAAATTTAAATAACAATCAAACTAAAACAGTATATGAGAATCAAAATATAAGTAAATCAATAATAGAAAAAATAAATGATTTTCTTATTAAAATAATTGGATATATTAAAAGTGCTTTTAATTATATATTTGGAGATTACCTCACTCTTGTTTATGATATTTTTGGCTATAAAGGTTCTATTTTATTAAATAAGCTTATAGGATATGTACTTGGTATCATCCTTGGTATATTTATCTTAATTTATTTTGAAAGAAAAAAGAAAAATAAATCAAAATTATAAAGTAAAAGGGGCAGACTGAAAGTCTACCCCTTTACTTGCTTTTTTTGGGTCTTTATAGTAAAGTATTTGGACTAGTCATTCGTGACTTTTTTAATTTAAATATGCCTACAATTAACCAATTGGTTCGCAAGAGCCGTAAAATAATCAAAAGAAAATCTAAAGCTGTGGCTTTGGCTCGTGGTTTTAATTCTATTAAGAACAAACCTGTATTTTACCCAGCTCCATTTAAACGCGGAGTTTGTACAAAAGTTTCAACAACTACTCCTAAGAAACCTAACTCCGCTCTCCGAAAGATTGCTCGTGTTAGACTTACTAATGGAATGGAAGTTACAGCTTATATTCCAGGAGAAGGACACAACCTACAAGAACACTCAGTTGTCATGATTCGTGGAGGCCGTGTGAAAGACTTGATTGGAGTTCGATACCACATTGTTCGCGGACGTCTCGATACTACAGGGGTAGAGAAGCGCCGACAATCAAGAAGTCTCTACGGTACAAAGACACCAAAAGCAGCAGCAAAAAAATAATTACCTATTACTGATTACTAATTACTAAATAAATATGCGAAGAAAAATAACAAATCGAAATATAGTAGATCCAGATATAATGTATAACTCTCAAAAACTTGGGAAGTTTATTAACAATATCATGATGCACGGAAAGAAGGAGACCGCTCGTAAGTCTGTCTACAAAGCTTTTGAAATAATCAAAGAAAAGACTGGTAATCCAAATCCTCTTGAGATATTTGATACTGCTATCAAGAATGCAGGACCAACAGTTGAAGTTCGTTCGCGTCGTATTGGTGGTGCAAACTACCAGGTTCCTCGTGAAGTTCGACCAGAGAGAAGAACAGCTCTCGCAATGCGTTGGATAATCAATGCTGCTCGAAGTAAGAAAGGAGCACCTATCCACATGAAGCTTGCCGAAGAATTGATACTTGCTTCAAAAAATGAAGGAATAGCAATCAAGAAACGTGATGATACTCATAAGATGGCAGAGAGTAATAAAGCATTCGCCCATTTTGCTTGGTAACCTTAAGGTAGTACTTAAAAGAAAAAATTCCCTTAAGGGAATTTTTTTGTTTAAGTATATATATATAGATTAAAATATTTTCTATAATTTACCGGTTCAACGCTATCGCGTAAAACTGGTAAATTGGAGGAATAATACTTTTTTAAAAAAATGGAGAGTTAAGATCTAGTTAATACAGAGATAAAACATTGTTAAGATAGAGTTTCTTGACAATAATTACAGAAAGAATAACATAAAGAAAAATTGAAATTTTAACTCAAAATTTAATATATGAGAAAAATAATTGAAGATCCAAAAGATATAATTGGTGGGATGCTAGTTATTGTTGTTGATTTGTATGGCGAAGAAAAAACTTTTTTTGTTCTCAAGACTCATCTTGGTCTTACTGAAAAAGAAGACCAAAAAATGTTAGAAGGTTATTATGATTTTCAAATTTTTGATAATATAAAACTTATAACGACTGACATTGAACGAGCCCAAAGGATTTTATTTAAAGAGAAGAATATAAAAGAATATCTCTTTTGTACAGAAGAACAAGAAAAAGAATTTGTAGATTCTTTGAATAAAGAATTAATTCTTTATGAGGATCAATCATTGATAGATCTTCAAAATGATATTACTAAAATCAGATCTGTTATTTCTATTTTTATTAAAAAAAGAAAAAATGTATAAAAAAATTAGTAGAGTAAAGAAAATTCTTAAAAAATTAAAGGATATCCAATTAATCCTGAAGAAGAAATGAAAAAGATGGAAGAGATGAATGCTTATATGTCTGAAGTTCATAGAGATTATATTCATAAATCTGCGATGTCGGAAATGAGCGCCAAGGAAGTCATCTTTAACTCCTAAAAGCTTAAATGGCTTATTGTAAAAACCTCAATATTAACGAGGTTTTTTGTTTGCAAAATTTGATAATTTGTTGTATATTCTAATACACAAGACGTATACGTCTTTTTATTTTTAGTAATTAATTTATATATATGGAAAGAGATTATCCTCTAGAAAAAGTTAGAAATTTTGGTATTATTGCTCACATTGATGCTGGTAAAACGACCACTTCAGAACGTATTCTTTATTATACAGGGGTATCACACAAAATAGGTGAAGTTCATGACGGAGAAGCAACTACTGACTGGATGGAGCAGGAGCGTGAACGTGGTATTACTATCACATCTGCGGCTGTTACTTGTTTCTGGACTCCAACTTACGCATTAACCGACAAGACAAAAAAACATCGTTTTAATATTATCGATACACCAGGACACATTGACTTTACGGTTGAAGTAAAGCGTTCACTACGCGTACTTGATGGAGCTGTTGTAGTTTTTGACGGAGTTGCTGGAGTTGAACCTCAATCTGAAACTAATTGGCGCTATGCTGACGAAGCTTCCGTTCCTCGAATTTGTTTTATTAACAAGCTCGATCGTATAGGTGCATCATTTGAACATTCATATAAAACTATTCACGAAAGACTTACAAAGAAAGCTATTCGTATGCAAATTCCAATTGGTTTAGAAGAAAAACATGAAGGAGTTGTGGATTTGCTCAAGATGAAGGCTTATTATTTTGAAGGAGAAATGGGAAGTAATGTTGTAGAAAAAGAAATTCCTGAAAACATGAAAGCAGATGCTGAAAAATATCATGCTGAACTTATTGAAAAGATAGTGGAGCAAGATGATGTAGTCATGAATGACTATCTCGAAGGTAGAATTCCAGATATGATAACTCTCAAAAAGCTTATGAGAAAAGGAGTTATTGCCAATGAAATATTCCCAGTGTTTGCAGGAAGTGCACTGAAGAATAAAGGAGTTCAATTGGTCCTCGATGCTGTTGTTGATTATCTTCCAAGTCCACTTGACATCCCCGCAATTCAAGGTACAAATCCAGAAACAGATGAAAAAGACGAACGTAAGGCATCAGATGATGAACCTTTTTCTGCTCTTGCATTCAAAGTAGCGACTGATCCATTCGTTGGACAAATAATATTCTTCCGTGTTTATTCAGGTTCTCTTTCTGCGGGAAGTTATATCTATAATCCTCGTACTCGTAACAAGGAGCGTATTGGACGAATCTTGCGTATGCATGCAAACGATCGTGAAGAAGTGAAGAAAGTTTATGCTGGAGAAATCGCAGCAGCTGTGGGACTCAAAGATACTATTACTTCAGATACTATGTGTGATGAAGAGAAGCCAATAGAGCTTTATCGCATAGTGTTTCCTGAACCAGTTATTGATCTACGTGTTGAGCCAAAGACTAAGGCTGATCAAGAGAAAATGGGTATGGCTCTCAATCGTCTCGCGCAAGAAGATCCAACATTCAAAGTAAAGACTGATCCAGAAACCAACGAAACAATCATCGCAGGTATGGGAGAACTTCACCTTGAAATTATTGTTGATCGTATGAAGCGTGAATTTGGAGTTGAAACAAATGTTGGTAAACCACAAGTCGCATATCGTGAGACTATTACAGGTGAAGCTTCAGTTGAAGGTAAATACATCAAACAATCAGGAGGCCGAGGTAACTATGGACACGTCAAAATTAAAATCAAACCAATGGATCAAACAGTTGATATTAATGATCTTCCAAAAAACGTCAAGAGAGAAAAAGGATTTGAATTTATTAATACAATCAAAGGAGGTGCTATTCCTACTGAATATATTCCTGCTTGTGAGAAAGGATTCAAAGAAGGGCTCGATCGGGGAGTACTTGCTGGTTTTAAACTTGAAAATGTTTCCGTTGAACTTTATGACGGATCTTACCATGATGTGGACTCCAACGAAATGGCTTTTAAAATCGCAGCAAGTATGGCAGTACAGGATGCATGTAAGATGGCTCGTCCTGTTATACTTGAACCTATGATGAAGGTTGAAGTTGTGACTCCAGATAAATTCATGGGAGATGTGACAGGATCACTTTCTGCAAAGCGTGGAATCATTGAGGGTATGGAAGCTCGTGGTATGAACCAAGCTGTTAAAGCAGTTGTGCCTCTATCTGAAATGTTTGGATACATGACTATGCTCCGTTCTATGACAGAAGGACGTGCAGGATTTACTATGGAATTCCTACGTTATGATATCGTGCCAGCAAGCGTCGCGACTTCAATCATTGAAGCTAGAAAATAATTAAGATTAAATGCCCGCAAGCGAAGCTTGCGGGCATTTAATCTGTACTTAATACTTATTAAAACTGCACTTTCCTTTTCCCCCATTCCATACTATAATAAACCCATACGACTAACTTGTTTTCAGCAATTCTCTCTATATATGAAAAGATACCTCACATATCTAATATCTTCAATCCTTCTAACCTTCATCTTCTCTTTTACTCCCGTATCTGCATCTTTCCT
>JBBQGX010000003.1:0-34779 GCA_038323465.1 Minisyncoccia bacterium
ACTTTTACTTACATTTTTTCTGGAGTTTCAATACCGAGTAAATACAAACCATTTTTCATAGTTTGATAAAAAGATTTAATCAAATCTAATTGATAGACAACATGAGGGTTATTCTCTTCTAAAATTTTAGTGTTACCATAGAAAGAATTAAAAGAACTTGCAAGCTGTGTCAGATAAGTAGCGACGTGATGTGGCTCAAGGGCAAGATAAGCCTTTTCTACTACTTCAGGAAATTGATAGAGTAAATGTTCTAACTCTGTAATTTCTTCTGGAAATTTATTTAGTGATTGGTAATCAGTAATTGGTAATTGCTGTTCTTTCGCTTTGCGAAGAATAGCAGCAGCTCGAACAGCTGTGTATTGAAGATATGGGCCAGAATCACCCTCGAAAGATATAGACTTTTCAAAATCATAAATAATATCTGACCCGAGAGATGATTTCAATATTGAATATTTCAAAGCTGAAACTCCTACAATTTTTGAAATATTTTCTTTCTCTTCGTCTGTGAATTCTCTTGTCTCAACTTTTTCTCGGACAACATCCATGGAGTCACGAAGTAGAGACTCACCTGTAACAACATTCCCCATTCTCGAAGACATCTTCCCATTCGCGAAACGCATCATACCGTGAGCAATATGCTTCATCCTACTTTCTAAATCTGGGTGTAAAAGTGAAAGAGCCTTCTGCACAACTTTAAAATATTCAGCTTGTTCTGTGGCTGTCACGACAATAGAAGTATCGGGATTCTCCTTTTCAAACTTTGTCATTGTCAGACCTATCTCTTTCGTCTCATAAGTAGGAAGTCCTTGTGAGTTTATAAATACTCTAGTGTGCAACTTCTTATCAAAATTCTCACCGTGAAAAACTACGGCTCCATCTGATTCACTAAATGTTTCTCCAGTATTTGCACGGACTATCTTCTCTCCAATAGGAGCCATCTCACTTTCAAAAAAATAATATTCAAATTTTGTTCCAAGAATTTTATATATTTCTTCAAATGCATCGAGTGTCACCCTTCTTCCCCAATCATATATTTTATTTATTTCACCATCACTCTTGTCATAAACTTTTTTATTTATAATTTCTATTTCTTTTTTAGCATTTTCATCTGTATCATATAAATTACTACCTTTTGAATAACACTCACCAATATATTGAGCCTGGAGAGATATCGATATACTACTATCTGGTAGGCCTCTCTTCTGTATCCCATAGATAGCTTTTGCTACATGAGGACCAACATCTCCCTGATAGTTTGCATGAACTGTCTTTGCTCCAGAGAAACTTACAATCCTCGCTACAGATTCACCGATAGCATTCGTCATTAGATGTCCTATGTGAAAAGGTTTAAAAGGATTTGGGTCTGTATATTCAACCATAATCTTTTTTCCTTCTGATAGATTATTCTTTCCCCAGTTCTCACCCTTATTTAAGATATCTTTTATACTTTCTGTAAAAAATTCACGTGATAAATAGAAGTTTATAAACCCCGGTCCGGCAACTTGAATTCCCTGTATAGACCCCCTCCCAGCCTCCCCCTTAGTAAGGGTGAGGAGAACTTCAACTATTTTTTCAGCTAATTCTTTTGGATTGGTCTTTATTTCTTTAGCACAAACCATCGCTACATTTGTAGAATAATCCCCCATTTTTAAATCTGCAGGATGTTCCACACTAAAATTACCTTCTGGTATCCCAAGATTTTTCAAAGCTTCCTGTATTAATTTTTCTATTTGTTCTTTCATATTTAATTGAAGATTTTCAAATTATTTTATAAAAAAATGTCTGGCCCCTCGTCCTCCCTCGTCCGAGGACTTTTTTTAGAATATAATTTGTAAATCTTTTAAATCCAATTTAATTATTTTCTCCCAGTACTTCCAAACCCTCCCTCCCCCCTATCTGATTCACTCAAACTATCAGTTTCCTCAATTTCCGCAATAGCTACTGGAAAAATAACAATTTGAGCAACTTTATCTCCCTCTTCTACAGTATAGGGTTCACTGCCAAGATTTACAAGGTGCGTATTGTATTCACCCCTATACCCAGCATCAAATACGCCCCCCATAGAACTAAGCCCTGCTTTTGAAATACTACTTTTGTCTTTTACAATAGCAGCATACCCTACTGGGAATTCCATAGCAAAACCATGCCAAAAGAAACGATGATCCCCTGGTGCGAGTGTATAAGTCTCCATAGAATACACATCCATACCAACATCACCAATATGGTGATACTTTGGTAACTTTGCTCCTTCTTTTAATTTTTTAATTTTGATTAACATTTATTATTTAACTATTTTTTTAACTTTTTCATAAACCATATCGTGAATGGCTTCACGAGAAAGTATTCCACTTTTATCTGAGCAGTCAATTTTAGTCCAGCCTTTCTGTGTTTCGGCAAGCCAGAGAGCACTTTTGATAGAATTATTTAGATGTTCAGTATCACTCTCAGCGACATCTTTATTCTTCTTTAGATATTCTCTTTTCATCTGACTACTTTCTCTCTTTTCTAAAAGCTCTAGAACTATCTTAATGGGTAAACTTAAATATACAGTTAAATCAGGGCGAGGAATACCAAAGACTTCATATTCCATCTTGTTGAGCCACCCTATAAAACTATTACGTTTTTTTGTATTACTTATTTTTCCTCCCTGATGAATCTGATTCGCTGATACGTAACGATTGGCAATCACAACATAACCCTTCTTAAGCCATCCTTCTAATTCCTTACTAGATTCCCATCTATCTGCAGCATATAAAACAGATGCTATTTTTGGATGAACATGCAAGAAATTATAATATTGTTCTGAAAGACAATGACCGATAAATTCACCAAAAAAGTTTTTGTAATACTCTGGAAAATCAACAATCTTTACAGTATGACCCTCTTTTCTTAAATGCTTCATCAACAAATCCACTTGGGTAGCTTTCCCACTGCCATCTGTTCCATCTATCACTATTAGTTTTCCTTTGTATTTTTTATTTTTTATCATAATAATTCTTGCCTGTTTTATATGAATCAATTGTTATTTTAGTTGGATAAAAAAGAGGAGAAGGAAGTTCTTCGAGAAAATACCAACTCCAATCGCCAATTCTTTCTTTTGGATCCGTTCTTTCGTTCCCTTCTTCCCAATCTGCTTTAAAAGAAATAAGAATATCGTGTCGATAAGAATATCGATCAATATTTGCGACACTTAAAAATTCAATATTTTTTATTTTTATTCCTGCTTCTTCTTCTGTTTCTCTTCTAATAGCACTTTTAAAACTTTCCATATAATCTATCCGACCACCAGGAAAAGAATACTCTCCTGTGGCATGTTTGCCACTTCTTTTACCAAGAAGGACTTTTCCGTCTTTCCAAATCATCACTCCGACACATGGTTGTATCTCTTTACTTAAATCCGTCATAATCTAAAAATTATAAATTTTAATAAATCTTTTAATTACAATAAAACCATAACCCCATAGAAATGGTAGCCATAATGGCATTAAGCCAAACAAAGTATTCCTTTCAAAAACTTCTACTTTAGTGCTAGTAAAAATAATCTCTGAAATTATCATGATAAAAAAACCTAAGAAAAATAATTTAATTTCTTTACTTTCTTTCTTGATAGAAAAAGAAATAAATATTATTAAAATATACAAAAATGTCAAAATATAATCATTTAAAATAAAAGGAATCAATCCAATCATCAAAACTAATGGGATTATATTTAGAAAAGTAATTTTTATCTTATTTCCCATATTATTTTCTTAAAATCTTATCCATCTTTATTGCGAGTTTGACCATATCAGTTTCCTTTTTACCACGAGTAGTTTCTGCGCAAGTTCCTAGACGGATTCCTGATGGATCCATAGGTCCTCGTGGGTCACCGGGGATAGTATTCATGTTTACGATGATGCCTGCTTTCTCCAAGCGCTCACTTGCATCTTTCCCAGGGATCCCCTTGCCTTCCATCCATGTATCCATAAGTATAAGATGTGAATCAGTACCACCTGAGATAATATGCCAGCCGAGCTTTTGTAATTCTTTTGCTAAAACTTTCGCATTCTTCACAACTTGTTTTGCATACTTTTTAAATGCTGGGGTATCTGCTTCTTTTAAGGCGACAGCAACAGCCGCAATATTGTTCTCATGTGGACCACCGAAAAGTCCTGGAATAACCATCTTGTCTAATTTTTTATCAAAACCTCTCTCATCCTTTTTCACAAAAAGAATCGCTTGGCGTGGTCCACGAAGACTCTTGTGAGTCGTCGTCATGACAGAATCAGCATAAGGGAATGGTGATGGATAAGCTCCACCTGCTACAAGTCCCGCAAAATGTGACATGTCCACATGGAGAAGTGCTCCGCATGCGTCAGCTATTTCTCTGAATTTCTTGAAATCTACAATGCGAGGATATGCAGTGAATCCAGCTACGATAATATTGGGTTTCTCTTCTATTGCAAATTTCTTTAGTGCATCATAATCTATAACTTCAGTTTTAGGATCGAGTTCAAATTGTGCAGGCTTCCAAAGCTTCCCCGTCATAGATCCTGGATATCCGTGAGTAAGGTGACCACCTGCTGATAACTTCATACCCATTATTTTTCCACTGACTGGAACTAAGGCAGAATACAAAGCAAAGTTTGCAGGAGAGCCTGAGAGAGGTTGGACGTTCACATGCCAAAAATCACCAGATTTTTGGTCCTGAACTTTTTTAGTGAAGGACTTATCACCACCTTTTAGTTTGAAAAGTTTCAAAGCTCTATCCATACAAAGTTGCTCCACTTTATCTACAACTTGATTTCCACCATAATATCTTCTTCCTGGATAACCTTCTGCATATTTATTTGTAAGCTTAGAACCAAGTGCACGAAGAACATCGTCAGAAACAATGTTCTCTGATGCTATTAAATTGATGACACTCTTCTGTCTCTTCTCCTCTTCTTTAATTAATTTTTCTATTTGTTTGTCTTTCATTTGATTTCGCGAAATCATGTCGCGCAATCGTCCGCTAAGCGCGACGATAGATTAGATTATTAATAGGCCAATTTTACCACAATAGATAAAAACAAAAAAGTCGACAATGTTGCCGACTTTTTTTTATTCAAATTGATGTCGTATAATGTTACTTGGTTCATCTTTATTAAAGAGTATTTCACTTTTTTCTAAAAGATAAACATTGTTGATACCAACTGATATCATAGTATTCCAGCATGGTTCACAACACCACCAATGCCCCCAAAGATAAACATCTGCTCCTGTTAGATCATTTCCTTTACTAATAGCATCCTGGATAGCTTTTGCTTCACCGTGATTATTTGGACTACATCCATCACAAAGTTCATATCCTACACCAGTAGGCATATTGTGTTCTTTTCTGTAACAACCATGTTTTTCATGATAATCACTTCCATTTGCGCCAATACCAATAATTTTATTATTTTTTACTATCACACTAGCATTAGGCATAGATTTATCTAAAGAATTTTCTTTAGCAAAATTTTTAGCTGTTTGCATAAACTCATTATCCTCTGTCACATAAAGAATAGTGCGTCCTTCTGGTAAATAAGGATAAACTACTTTATTACTTTCTGTTTTTGTTTCCTTTTCCATAAATTGATTATAATGTATAATACATTATATGACAACTTTTGATATAATATACAAAAATTTAATAAAAAAAATAATGGAAGACGGGATAGAAGAATTAAACGAAAGAACTGGTCATAAAATAAAAATTTTACCAGGACTTACTTTCCAAACAGATATAGGAAAAGATGGTTTTCCTGTTTTAACTTTACGGAAAAATCCAATAAGGTCCCCTATCGCTGAACAAGTATGGTTTATCACTGGTGATAAAGATACAGAATTTTTAAGAAAATACACAAAAATGTGGGATGAGTTTATTGAGGAAGATGGAACAATTACTTCTGCTTACGGATATCGATGGCGACATCATTTTAAAAGAGACCAACTAGACCAATTAATAAAACATCTAACAGAAGAACCTCATTCAAGACAAGGAGTAGTCATCACTTGGGACCCAAGTGATGATGGTTTGTATGGAAAAGGATTAAAAGCCACTTATAAAAAGAATGCTCCTTGCCCATTTGCGTTTACTGTAAATATAATTGGGGGTAGACTTCATTTACATAACATAATCCGTTCAAATGATATGATGCTCGGATGTCCTTTTGATACTTTTGGGTTTAGTCTCCTTATGTGTACACTCGCTCAAAAACTTGGGGTTAAGCCAGGAATTTATACTCACACAATTTCAAACGCTCATATATACGATACACACTATGAAGGAGCTATTGAATTAATAAAAAGAGAAAATGATCATCCAAATATATATCCAATACTACCAAATAATATTTACGATAGAGCAGAGAAAAAGGACGAGACATTGGTTGATGAAATATTCCAATCTTTCAAACCATTTTATAACCCAAGTGAACCAATAGAAGGTCTTGATATAATAAAATAACATTATGATTCTATCTATAATTTCTGCTATCGCAAATAATAATGAAATAGGAAGGAAGAATGAGCTTCTGTGGGATTTACCTATAGATATGAAGCATTTTAGAGAGACAACTTCAGGTCATCCTATCATAATGGGTCAGCGTACATACGAGTCTCTTGGAACTGATTCTAATGGTTTGCCAGGGAAACCACTCCCAAACAGGAGAAACATAGTTCTTACCCTTGATAAAGATTTCAAAAGAGAGGGTATTGAAATATATTACTCAATCGAGGATTTAGAAAAAGTGCTAAGTGAAACAATGCAAGAAAATGAAGAGGCTTTTATCATTGGAGGAGGAATGATATATAAACTCTTTATAGATAAAGCAGACAAACTTTACATCACACATGTCAACGCAGAATTCGGAGATGCTGATACACTCTTCCCTGTTATAGATAAAGATAGATGGAAAGTAATATCTGAAGATAAACATGAAAAAGACGAAAAAAATATTTATGATTGCAATTTTGTAATTTATGAAAAAATATAAAAAAATCCCCGCTAATTTCATTAGCGGGGATTTTTTTATGGATCTATATCTGTTTTTTCTCTTATAAATACATCTTTACCGTCTGGGGATTTTGATTTTATATATTTACGATTTTTATTCTTTTCTATTTTTTCAACTAATTCTTTTTCTAAATCATAACCGAGAATTTCACACATTCCAAGTATAAATATTGCAACATCAGCAAATTCTTCAGCCACACCATCCTGACTTTTACTGAACTTAGAATAAGCCTCTGACAGCTCTTCATGGGCACGACAAAATTCTACTGCAACATCAGTAGTATTGAAACCTTTCTCTAGCTTATTTCTCATTACTTCCTTTTGTAATTCTTTAAGATCTATCATAAATTTATTATATTATGTTTCTTAAAAATATGCGAGTCTTTATCTGAGAATGAAAAAACCCAATATCATCGCTACAAAGTTTAGGATAGTATGAGCGACAGATACCAGAGGTAGATTTTTATATTGATAATACATCCATGCAAAACCTACCCCTGCGATAAACGTCATCGGCAATACAAAGATAGAGTTTAAATATATAACATGCATCATCGCAAAGACGAGAGCGTTTAGAGTTATTATGAAAATAGGACTCTTAAATGCACATGTAAGCATATTCATCAAAACTCCACGAAATATAATTTCTTGCAAAATACTAAGAGGTATAAAAAGCAACAGAAAACGTATATTGTCATCCCATTCTAAAAAAGGATTATGAGGCACAACTTGGGCAAGCCAAATAAGAAAAAAAACTCCACCAACAGTAAAGAGTGAGTATGGAATTATATCTTTTAAGAAATCTCTAGTAATTCCAATGTCAGAATGAGTCCACTTTGCATGTTTAATAATTCCAAGTAACATCATAGCCACACCAAGCAACATCATAAAACGAAAGTTGCCTGGTAAAACTTTAAAATATAACAATAGGGTTGGAATAATAAACAAATATAATATTTGAAGGAGAACAATCTCTTTTTGCATCTTTGTATTATCCATGATTCTATTATACTATAGAGATATGATTAAACTCAAATATATAATAATTCTTTTAATCGCTCTTATCGGAATTAATCAAGCAGAAGCGTTGGACATTCAATATGGAAGTCTGAAAAGTTATAGTGGGTCAAATGTTTTAATAGAATATTATGGCCTCGGAAATAAAAACAATTATCTTTGTAATATTTCAAATTTCAAATGCTCATCAACAAAAAAGACAATTTTGGGTAAATCATCAAACCCACCTATATTAAAAAATTCAATTAAACAAGAATTAAAAGACAAAGGGGCTAGACATGAAACTTTATCAAAGTCAGGGAATTGGCTAGCTTATTATATTCCCGCTTCTTCTCCTCTTAACATTCGAACTTATGTTATAAAGAACACAAAAACTAACGATAATTATATACTATCAAGCAGTGTCTCATATTGGGATTTGGTTGACGAGCAAATAAAGATATTTGAATTTTCATCAGATGAAAAATCTTTATATTATTTAGATGACAAGGACGGCTTGATGTCGATTTATAAATCTAATTTAAAATCACTCAAGGATGGAATTTTTGAAAATACTAAAATTCAAACCACTGCATTTCATATAAATTATTTTATTATTTATGATCCCACAAATATATTTTATGTTGGTAATACAAAAGAAAATCCCTACAAATGGACAATACGCTCTCTCGATCTAAAAACTGGAAAAGAAAAACTTATAGAATCAAATGTCTCTTACCTCGATAGGATAACAAAGATAGGAACATCTCTGATTTTTATTCGAATGCAAGAAAAAGGTTATGGCCCAGAAGTATATAATGTTAAAACAAAAAAAATCGGCTATTTTAAAGTTCCCAAAATTAATACAAGAATAACACTAAAGAATGAAGAACCAGTAAAAATCGGAAACCAAAATGCTATTGTGATGACTCCTCCTTCATATGATTCCAAAAAAACTTATCCAGTAGTAATATGGCTTCATGGTGGACCACTTCGTCAAACAAGTTTAGGTTATCATCCATATCATAGTTATGGAATATATGATTCGATTCTAAAACTATTACAAAAAAATAATGTCATCGTTCTTAAATTAGATTATAGAGGAAGTTTTGGAGCTGGGCGCACCTATTCAGAAGCAATAAAGGGCTCTGTTGGTAAAGGCGATACTGAAGATGTAATGGAAGCTGTTACTTATATACGTAAACAATATAGCGTTAGTGATATTTACCTAGCTGGAAATAGTTATGGTGGATATATGTCACTCCGTGCTGTAGTAGAGCATCCTGATACATTCAAAGGAATATTTTCTATTAATGGTGTAACTGATTGGGAAAGTTTGCTTGTGAAAATGCAGACCTCAATATTTAATACTCAGTTTTATGGATTACCAAACGAAAGTAATAGAAATCTTTACGACCAAGCTTCTATTATTAAAAAAATAGAAAATTTAGGGAATCAAAGGATCGAAATAATCCAGGGGGAAGCTGATAGAACTATTCCCGCTTGGCAGGCAACTTTACTTTACGATAAATTGAAAGAAGCAGGGAAAAATGTAAATATTACAACCTATAAAGGAGAAGATCATGTATTCAAAGAAAAAAAGAATATTGGAGATATATGCGTCAGACTTTTTGGCTTAATCGGAATCCCAGTAGATAAAGAATGTACCAAATAACTAATAAAAATAACATAGACATTGCCTATGTTATTTTTATTTCTTATTGTAATCTGGATGCTCTTCTTTTATAGATAAGACAAAGTTAACATGACGAGATAGTGCAAAGAGAACACTTGAGAGTCTGTTTAGATATGCAACAGTTTGAGGGCTTATTTTTCTAATTCCTTCTTCACTTACTCCTACTATTTTTCGTTCACAGTTACGAGCAAGCGTACGAGCATAATCCAGATGAGCAGAGAGTAAACTTCCACCAGAAATCGTAAAAGAAGTGATAGGTGGCAAAACTTCTCCAATGGAATAAATTATTTTTTCAAGTTTTTTTGTATTATTCTTTCCTACTTTTATATTTGAACCTGCAAGTTCTGCTTGAATGATAAATAATACCTGCTGGATGTCATTTATAATGTCTGAATACAGAATTTTTTTATTTCCAAATATGACTTTCAATTGTTCAATTTCAGAATAAACCTTCACTATTCCTAGATAAGCATTTAGTTCATCTGTTGACCCAAGTGCTTCTATAATACTGGCACTTTTGGATATGCGCCCTTGGTCACAGCGAAAAAGTGTAGTGGTCCCCTTGTCTCCAAATCCAGTATATAGAATATTTTTTTTATTCCTAAAATCTTTTTTTACCATATATAATAATAATTATATCATATTTATATTTCTCCCAAATTTTGACATATATATCATAACGTGCTATATTAAATTGAACCAAAAAATAAAAAATGAAAAAAATAATTATGGTCTTGTCAAAAAGACCATTGGGTAAGGAATTGGATCCATTTAGAAATGATCCTGATTTAGACCTTGTAAATAAGGTCTTTATCAAAAACAAATCCCCACAGATACTTGAGGGTATTGAGGGAATTATCTTCTATCACAATATTGATTTGTGGGAAGTAGAAGGTGTCGTCGGGGTCGTGCCAACTGAAATCAAAAAAGTGAGGGTTTTCCCTCCTGATTTTCATGGTAGGCATGAGAGAAACATGTTGGCATTTCCAACACTTCTAACAATCCAAAGTGCTTTCGAGAAGATGAAAGAACTTCTGAATTGACTATGATGTTTGAATTATTTTGTAAAATAATTAAAACTTTTTTATTTTTATTGTTATTTAAAAAAATTATGAAGAAAATATTGCTAGTGGTTACAAGCTTCGCTCACCTAAATAAGGTTGAGATTCGCGAAAAAGAATCTCGTTTTATGAAAGAAAAAAACTTGGATTATAAAGTTTTTTTCTTTCACCCAAAGATTCAAGGATCACAGGTTCTTGAAGATTTAGTTGATAAAATGATTGAGTTTCCAGTTATTTATGTTTTTTTTCAAGAAGAAATCACCAAAATGGGACAGGATTTCTACAAAGAATATCTCTCTCATAAAAAAGAGATTATTTACTTGGAAAAAATATAAAAGTAAAAACTTATATAATAAAAAACAAAAGAACGACAGATTGTGTCGTTCTTTCTTTTTACCTATTTTACAAAACTACTTATGATAAACTCCTACAGCTTCACTTATATTTTTATATCCATCTTTTTTGAGTAATTTTGCTAATTCTCTATTTATTTGTCCTATTTGTTGTGGTCCCACATAGATCATACCGGTAATCATCTGAACAAGTGAGGCGCCTCTTTTGATCTTCTCATAAGCATCAGCCCCAGTAAAAATTCCACCCGTACCTATAATCACAAACCTATCTTTATATTTTTTATAAACTTCACTTATTAGATTATTAGAAAGTTCTTCTGTTGGTTTACCACTGAAGTTTCCTTTTCCTGCATTTTCTATTTCTTCTTTATTAAAAGATGGATTAGTCCGGTCTTTTACTAAGTTTGAAAAAATAAAACCACTAATCCATTTATAATCTTTAGCCACATCACAAAGAGCCATAGTATCATCTACACTTTTTTCTAAATACATTTTTATATATAACGGCTTATCTATATTTAAATATGACAATTTATTGAGTAACATTCCAAAGCCAAGAGGCTGATCAAATTTGTCTTTTAGATTTTCAACATTTATCAGATTTGGACAACTTATATTAAGTTCAAAGTAATCAAAATAATCTTCTTTTAAAGCTATTTCAAAGGAAGATACTACATCATCTATCATATCTTCAATCTTTTTATATGATTGATTAGTGGAGCCAATACTTAAGCCTAGTGGAATTTGCTTTTCATTTTTATTTATTTTTCTTAAAACATGAAGAAGGCCTCTGCTTTTAAAACCTTTATTTACAAGGAGTGATCTTGATTTAGGAAGTCTTCCTAGCATTGGTTTAGTATTTCCTTCATAAGGCAATAAGGTCACGGTCCCAATCGTGTGATATCCAAAACCAACATTAGGTAAAATATCAATCAGATCAGCATCATAATCAAATCCAGCAGCAAGCCCAATAGGATTTAAAAAAGTAATTCCAGAAACATTTATTTTTAGTGTTTTATTTTTATAACAAAATAGTTTTTCAATTAGAGATTTAGTAAAATTATAGCGACCCAAAAAACTTCCCTGTTTTAAAAAGAAAACATGTACATCATCAGCTGGGAATAAAAAGAGTATCGGCTTAATAATTTTTCGATATATAATTCCTATCATTTTATTGTTCAGTTGTTACGCCGTCAAATTCTGGACCATCGGCAAGAGCGACCTCTTTTGTGGCACGAGTAATCCCATCCTTGTGATGAGCTGGAGAATAAATAGTATAAAGCTTGAGCATCTCAACATCTGAAACATTTATAACATTGTGCTCTGCTCCCGATGGGACGATCACAGCATCCCCATCTTTGACGTCGTATGAAGTGCCATTAATAATTACTTTCCCAACACCACCTTCAAATCGAAAAAACTGGTCATTCTCTTCATGTATCTCCATACCAATATCTTCCCCAGGTTTGAGGGCCATTAAGACAAGCTGACAATGAGCCCCCGTATAAAGCACCTCTCGAAAATTTTTATTGTTTAAAGTTAACTCCTCAATATTTTGTTTAAATCCTTTTTTCATATTATATATTATCTCGACACCAATACACGAATGAGAGCGAATAACACGAATGAAATATATTTATATTTATGTGTAAATCCGTTTTCATTTGTAATTTGTGTTGTGTTTATTAATTAATAATCTCTTTTATTATAACATTTATTGCTTAAAAATCATTGAACCTGAATCAAAATCAAAACCTAAAACAAGATTTTCCTCTCCATTAAACATAAACCCATTCACTTGTCCTAAGTAAGTAATAAATTTTACTTCCTCAGAACCTTCACAATACATCTCTGTCTGTCCAAGAGATAGAATCTTTAAAACTTTATTTTTCAAAGTATATTTACCAAAAAAACTATTACAATCAGTCGTACCACTCAAAATTCCATCTTTTTTAAATGTTATCGAAAATGCACCACTTTTCTTTGGAGTAAAGATTGTGTCATCATAGTTTACTACTTCTACTAGTTGCCATTTCTTGTCTAAAATCTTACTCAGACTAACTTCATATTTAAAATTAGCTTTAATAGCTTCCTCATCTTTTGCTGGTGGTAATGGTTTTTTAGATTCAACGATAATTGGATTAACTTTATTTTCTATTGGCGTTGTTTCTTTGGCATTATCAGAAATAACCGACTTACCAGAGTTACCTAGAGGAGTCACATTTTTAATTTTATTTTTTTGCCAAAATATAATTACAATAATCACTAAAACTATAATTATCAAAATAGAAATTATTTGATTTTTTTTCATACCATATATAATCTCGACACCAATACACGAATTAGAACGAATGACACGAATAAATTTATTTTGTATTTTATTTGTGTAATTCGATGTATTTATTCGTAATTTGTGTCGTGCTTGTTAACTGATAATCTCTTCTATTATACTGCCTTTTTTATAAATAATTAAATCGTAAGTAGACTTCGCCCATGATTTTTGTAAATCATCCAATATTCTCCAAGTCTCGATTACCTCTTCGCTTGAAGTAAATAAACTATGATCACTATTAATAGCATTAAAAAGTACTTGCTCGTAAGCCTCAGGTAGTGATAAGTAATGATCCTTAAAAGAGAAATCTAAGATGTGACGACTAACTTGATGCTCATAGCCAGGACGTTTAGCCCAAACATAAAAAGATATTCCTTCATCTGGTTGAAGCCTTAGAAGCAATTCGTTTGATTCATGCTCATTATCTTTTTTATACAGTATTTTTATGAAAGTTGTTTTTTCTTTTAAAGCTTTACCTGTGGTCAGATTAATTTTTACTCCTTCCCACTTAGGATCAGAAGAAACCAGATCGAGAGAAACAAAAGTTTCTGTCACACTATCATTATTGCCAACTTCTTCTCTATAACCTTTGTATTGTCCACGCTTAGCATAAGTTGATAATGATTTCCCTTTTACAAGTGAGAGCTTAGAAAGAGCCTCGAATCGTAATTTAGGAACATCCTCTAGGTTATCAGCATTAGGTACTTCCATTAAGGTTAGTGCTAATAGTTGTAAAAGATGACTTTGGACCAAATCTCGAAGAGCACCAGTTTGTTCATAAAAATTGGTGCGACCTTCGATACCAATCTCTTCGCTAACAGTCACTTCAATCTTTTCAATAAAATTCTTATTCCAAGTCTTTTTAAAAAGAGAATTTCCATCTCGGAAAACTATAATATTTTGAGCTATTTCTTTAGCTAGATAGTGATCAATACGATAAACTTGATCAGTCTTCCAAAATTTATCAATATGAGCAACTAAATCAATAGCACTAGACAGATCCACTCCAAATGGTTTTTCTAATAAGATTTTTGAATTTTCTCTTTCTGAAAGTCCCGACTTACCAATAAATTCAATAATGCCTTTCGAAACATTTGGCGGAACAGAAAGATAAAATAAATATTGAGTAGAAGAACCAAAATCTTTTTCTATTTCATCTAGTCGATTTTTCAAATTAAGATAATCATCAGAACTTTCTAAATCCATTTGAAGCAACTCCATATTCTCTATTAAATAATCTTTATTGGAAGTTTGATTTAATAAATTATCTAATTTAATATCACCTCGTCTCGTAACTCCGACAATTCTAAATTGTGACGGAATCATACCTGTTTTAGCGATCTGACCAATAGCCGGTAAAAGTTTTCTCTTGGATAAATCTCCAGAGACTCCAATGATGACAAGAATTGTAGGTGTTTTATTACTCATTTATTTTATGACCACCAAAAGCATTTCGCATTGATGCTAATACTTTGGTTGCAAAATTAATTTTCCCAACCTGTGAATCTAATCGAACTTTAA
This sequence comes from Minisyncoccia bacterium, assembly GCA_038323465.1. Taxonomy (GTDB): domain Bacteria; phylum Patescibacteriota; class Minisyncoccia; order Phycocordibacterales; family UBA9973; genus UBA8515. Next base: position 14,981 of record JBBQGX010000003.1, read on the forward strand.
ACGAAGCTGCTATTGCTGGTGTTTCTATATTGAAATCTTTCGCGACAGCAAGAGCCCAACGAGCTTCACCTGATTCAGCCACAACCCCACTAATACCTTCTTGATTTGGATTTTCTTTCAAGAAATCCCGAGCTAATTCATTGAGCCAGCAAGTGATCACACTGTGATGTTGCCAAACTTCTGCCGCCTCAGATAAATTGATGTTTTTGTATGGTCCCTCTTTTAGAAGATGATAACCTTCAGCAAGACTTTCCATCATTCCATATTCTATCGCATTATGAACCATTTTGACATAATGACCTGAACCGTTTTCTCCAAAATGATGATAGGCTCCATTTGGTGCTTTTAAACTTTCCAGAATAGGCACAATAGTATTTACAGCATCCTTATCGCCCCCTACCATCATCGAAAAACCATTTTGGTATCCCCAAACCCCACCACTAGTACCGACGTCTAAAAGAACAGAACCTTTATCTTGCACATAAATTGCTCTTTCTTTAGTCAGATTATATGGGGAGTTGCCTCCATCTATTAAAATACTTCCTGGTGGTATTATAGAAAGCCAAGAACTCAATTCTTTATCCACAGCATCCGAAGGAATCATTATCCAAACAATAACTTGATCATCTCCAAAAGATTTGATCACTTCTTCTTTTGTATAACAAGCAATCATGCCAAAAGACTTCATTTCATCAACAAGACCACTACTCCTATTGTGAGCAATTACATTATACCCACTTTCGTGTAACTTTTTAGCTATTTGTGAACCCATTTTACCTAAACCTGATATTGCTATTTTCATTTTATTTGTGATCGCTAAAAATTGTTAATATTGGGACTTTTTTTAATATTTGAGCAGGTTGATCCTCTATTGATATATCTTTTGATAATAATGAAACAATAGGCCATTTATCTTCTCCCATTGCAATAACTATAACTTCATTTAATTCTGATATTAATTTTGGAGTTATCGTAATTCGGTCATAAGTAGGTGTTTCAAAAAAACAAATATTTTCTCTAGAAGTGACAGCATCTGAGTAAGGTAAAATACCAGCTGTATGACCATCAAGACCCAAGCCCAATATTGCAATTTTATATTCAGCTTTACTTAACTCTTCATTTAATTCACCTTTGATTTTTTTCATAGTTTCTGATAACGATAAACCAGAAAGATATGGGACCAATTTTGCTTCTGGCAAATCGAAACCTCTACTGACCAATTTAAACCAATTAGAATCAGAACTGTCTGGTAATCCAAATCTCTCATCAGCCAAAGTAACAACTAAGTTTTTATTAGAAAAATCTTTGATCTTTTTTGTAGCTTCAATTTCAAACGGGATAACCGATCCACCTGAAATAAAAAGTAAAACTTTTTGTCCCATTTTCAATGGCCATAGAACAGAAGAAGAAATAAAATCTGAAACTTCTTCATTATTATTTATTATTTTTATATTTAGATTCATCTGGTTAGTAATAAATAACATTATTTTTTGCTATTTAAATTTTATTTAATAAAACAATTGACCTTTATTTATAAGCTTTTTATTTTTCTTGAGATTTTATAATTTTATCAAACTCTACTTCAGTAAGATCACCATTTCTAATAGTTATTTCTCTAAGGGTACTATTTGACAAAACAGCTTTTTCTACTATATTTGAGACTACATCATAACCTAAATATGGAACGAGAAGCGTCGCATAGGCCGTCGAATTTTCGAGATGATATTTGCACATCTCTCTATTAGCTTCTATTTTAGAAACACACAATTTATCAAATACTCCAATAACTTCCGTCGTAACTTTTATCGATTCAATTAATTTATCAACAATAACTGGCAACATAACTCCGAGCTCCATTTGAGCATTTTCTACGGCCTTTTCAATAGTTAAATTATTACCCGAGACTAAATAATACAACTGATTAACCGTCTCAGGTATTACTGGATTTACTTTACCTGGCATTATAGAAGAACCCTTTTGTAATTTAAGAAGGATTATTTCACCAATTCCACCACGAGGACCAGAAGACATAAATCTGAAATCATTGGCAATTTTTGATAGCTCTACACACAAGGATGTTATAGTCTGCGATATTATTAAAAAATCAATTTGACTGCTAGTTTTGGACATTAAATTATTGGCTTTGTGAAAATTACCACCTGTAATTTTATTCAACTCTATATAAACATTTTTAATATATAAAGGACTCGCATTCATAGAATTACCAATAGCTGTACCTCCTAAATTCAAAACCCTAGAAAGATCTTCTATTCTTTTTATCTCATTTCTATATCTTATCAAATTTTCATAATAAGCTTTAAATTCCTCACCGAGAGTGGTTGGAATAGCATCCTGTAAATGAGTACGAGCGAGTTTTGAAATATTTTTAAAACTTTTAGCTTTTATCTCAAAAGATTTTACCAGAGATGATAATTTCAAATCTAAATCTTTTAATAAATAAAATGTAACAATTCGAAGAGCTGAGGGATTCACATCATTCGTTGATTGACTATTATTTACATGATCATTTGGGTGAACTATAATTTTACCTTTCAATATTTCGGTTGCACGATTTGCAATAACCTCATTTACATTCATATGATTTGCAGTCCCCGCTCCACCCTGAAGTGAAGGCAACTGAAATTGCTCTTTGTGTTCACCACCAATAATTTCATCACAAGTTTTCTCGATAGCATTCTTTTTATCTTTACTTATATTACCAGCGATAAAATTTGCTCTAGCAGCAGCTTTTTTAATCTTGATGATAGCCAAAATAAATTCAAAATGTGTCTTGTGAGTAGAAAAAGGGAAATTATTTAATGCTTTCTTGGTTTCCTTACCATAATATATTTTCATAAAAAATAATGAGATATAAGCTATTTATATAACTTAATAGTAGCATAAAATTGAATACTTGTGTAAATCAACATTTTGGGATAATATTTCAGGGAAAGTTTTAGTATAAATCTCAATTTAATAATTATGAAGAAAGTGTGGTTATTAATCAGCACCTTTTTTATAATATTAAAAAAGGTGTATCTATGGGCGGATTCGTTCATAATCCTTATGGGAATAGATGCCATCATTAAATTAGTTGAGTATAACTTAATTTATACAAAATTAGTATTCCCATTTAATTTCATTCTCATGTTTATTTATAGCTTAATTCTTCGTCGTATATTAATATTAATATACGACATAAGGAGGAAGGATGATTTTACATTTGAAAAAATTAAAGAAAAAAATAATGAGATTAAAAATAAAATGACAGAAAAAATTAAAAAATATAAATCATTTGGTAATTTTGCCTTATTTATATTTTTCAATTTCTACCAACCAATCTTTGTTATTATTTATTATAGAGAAGGAACAAATAAATGGAATGGTATTCCTAATCTTAGGATTCTATTATATTTTATAATCAGTATTTTTTCTTGTAATTTAATTTTATTTGTATCTTTTACAGGTATAAATAAAGTTATTGAATTAATTATTAAAAACATATTTTAAAGATCCTTATATTCTAAAAAATATTTGGATCTTTTTTAATTACCAAAAGTCATAAAATTTGAACTCTCATATTTACGGATAGAGTTATTAAATATTTTAATTGAAATAAAAAAACCTTATCAATGAATAAGGTTTTTTTATTTTTTATTGAATTATCTTAGGTGTCTCAATCTTTGTAGTTTTTAATGAATTTTTATCTGTTTTTTTATTTTTTGAATACTTTTTTGTAGAGGCAACTTTGATCCCTTCTTTCAGTTCTAACACTGAATCTCTCTGCATCTTTGGAACTACTTGTTTAAATCCTATATCATTTGGAGCAACAGAAGGCAGAGTAGAAGCATAACTAATATTTGTTATTCCGGTCATACCCATCGTTGCGATTAAAGCAAACATTGCGATTTTTTGTCTTTTATAAGCTTTCATAATTTTAATTCGTTTAATTTTTAATTATAATTCCAATTAATTTTTAAATGATACTTCATGTGACTAGGATGAAGTAGTTTAATTATAAATAATCAACATGAAGAAATTGTGAAGTTACTATGCTTTAGGAATTCTAACAGAGACGCTTGTTCCTTGACCTATCTTACTCTCAATTGTGATATTTCCACCATGTTGTTCTATTATTTGCTTGGCGATTGGTAACCCTAACCCTGAACCAGAACCATCATTTCTCGAATGTGATGCTTTGTAGAATCTATCAAAAACATAAGGTAAGTCTTCATCTGATATTCCTACCCCTGTATCAATTATTTTTATTGTAAAAGAAGATCTTTGACCTAAAATATTTATTGTAATATTCCCATTTTTTGGTGTGTAGTTTATTGCATTCTGTAAAATATTTTGTATTGCCCTTTCAAAGTTATGTGCGTGGACCTTTATATCTCCACTAATATTTGTATTTACCTTTATATTAATATTCTTTTTTTCAGATTGAGATTTCATCCTATCTAATATTTTATATATAGGATCCTCAATAAAAACTTTTATTAAATTTTCTTTACTAACTTCATTTTCAGTTCTCGCAATCATTAACAAATCGGAAATAAGTAACGACATTCGATTCGTCTCTTCCAGATTACTTTCAAAAACTTTTCTGCATTCTCCTGCGGAAATATTTTTATCACTTAGTGCTATTTCTGTTTCGGTTGTGATTATCGCAAGTGGAGTACGAAGATCGTGAGAAGCATCAGCAGAAAAACGCTTCTGCGAATCCATAGCTTTTCTTATAGGTTTCAATGTTTCACCTGCAAGAAAATAACTTGCAGCACCTATCAACAATAGCAATAATCCATCAAGTGAAAAGACCAATGTCTCTATACCTTTATTTGTTTCAGTAATAGCTTTAGTAAAAACTTCGCCTTGTTCAATTCTTACAGAAAAAGACTCTTCAATATTCTTTTCGAGAGCAACAATAAGCACAGAACTAAATATAAAAAGAACAACAACCATGATAGCTATATAGAAAATAGTTAAACGAATACGAGCCTTTTCAAAAATATTATTTTTTATTTTACGACTTAAATCGATAACCGACTCCATGAATTGTTTCAAATAATTTTTCATTTTTATTTTGTAATTTACGACGTAAATTCTTTATGTGTACATCGACCACATTACTAACTCCACCAAATGCAAAATCCCAAACATGATTCATTATCTTTTCACGAGATAATACTTCATTGGGGTGTCTCATAAACTGTTCAAGAATTGCAAATTCTTTGGTTGTTAGAGTTATTGCTTTTTTACTTTTAAAGACTTCTCTTGTGGCTGTATTTAATGATATATTTGCTACTACTATAAGTGGGGATATATTTGTCTCGACTGGTCTACGTGTCAACGCTCCTATTCTAGCCAGCAACTCAGCAAAAGCAAAAGGCTTTGTGAGATAGTCATCTGCTCCAATATTTAAACCTGTGACTTTATCTTCTAGGGTATCTTTTGCTGTTAGCATTAATATTGGAATTTTAATGCTTTGATTCCTTAAATTTTTACAAATAGTTATTCCATCAATCGTTGGAAGCATTAGGTCTAAAACAACTAAATCATAATCCATATGATTACCTTCAAGCCTTCTTAATCCCTGTTCTCCATCAAAAAGTGTATCGACAGCATAGCCATTAAATTCTAATCCTTTTTTGATAGATAGAGCTAATTTTTCTTGATCTTCAATAATTAATATTCTCATACATTATATAATGATATCAGATTGTGAAGAATTCATGAAGTTAACTACTATCCATGTCGGACATGGATAGTAGTTTTTATTACTGAAATTGAATTTCAAATGGGTACATCCCCATACCACAAACACCTTGAAGTGTGCCTGCTTTTTGAACACCTAAATCAATATCTGTTATGCCGGAATTTGGTAATATTTTCCCTATATTCATACTTGGGATACGAACAGAGGAAGAACAATCAAAAGTACCCTTGGTATTGAAACGCAAAATAGTAGGGATCCCCGATGCTGCAATACTCACACGTGGAGTATATCCACCCTTGGCGCTTATTTCAATAATTTGTTTACCGTCAACAACTGCCACATTTTTAATATTTTGTTTTTGTTCATTTTGAGAAAGATTTTGATCTTGCGGTTGATTTCTATTACTTGTAAAGTAAATAGCTCCTCCTACAAGAATTATAACTACAACGATTGAAATAATTGTTGATTTCATGTTATTTAAAAGTTAAATATTGGTGGTATGACCCCGATGACCACTAGGCTATTAATGAGATTAAATAGGGCAAACATTATAACAATTAATCCAGCAGATTTAAAGAAGATACCGGAGTTTTTGTTGTTTTGAATACTAAAAGAAGAAAAACTAATAAGAGCAAGAACTGGTAGAGTTCCTAATGCAAATGATAGCATAGAAAGACCGCCTTTTAGAAAGCTTCCGGTTCCGAGTGTGTATATCTGCATAGACTGAGTAAAACCACAAGGTAGAAAAAATGTAGCAACTCCAACAAGAAGTGGTGTGAGGGTGTGGTTGAATTTACTAACACTAAGTGCATTTTTCCCTAGAAACTTTGGCATAGATAGCTGTAATTTTTTAGCCCAAGGGAAGACATCTAATAGATTAATTCCTAAAATAAACATAACAATAGCAATAATTACTCCAAGAATAAATGTCGCTATTGTACTGAGAGTGAAAGCAGAACCCACAGCTCCGATCACACCACCGAGAATAAAGAAGGAAACTATTCTACCTACATGAAACATCATTTGAGGAGATACTATCCAGCTTCTTCGGCTAGTCTCCGAAGAGGTGACTTTATCAAAAGTGGCTGACATGGATAATATAAGTCCTCCAACAACAGCCATACAAGTAGAAAGCGAAGCAATAATTCCGATAACAAATGCTGTACCATAAGTAACCTTACCCGAACCAATAATATTTATCAATCCAACCTTTTGTAAAACAAAAAATAAAATTGTAAAAACAATTGCAACAGGAACAGCTATTTTAAAATCTCCCAAATTTTTAGTTTTTATTTGTTTTTCTACAGAAAGTGTATATCCATGCTTTTTTAAAACTTCATTTAATTCGCTTGCAATTTGCTCTTGGCTCTTATCTCCAAAATCTCCAGTAACTTCTACAGAATTACTTTGTAAACTTGTTTTTACTTTTTTTATTTCAGGCTGTTTACCTAGTTCACTCTCTGTCATTAAGACACAGGAGTTGCAGTGCATACCAGAAATATGAAAACTGTATGTTTGTTTATTATTCATAATCATAATTTTTTAGTTTTAATTCGTAATGAGTTTCCGACGACTGAAACACTTGAAAATGCCATAGCAAGTCCTGCAAATACAGGATTAAGTAACCATCCAAAAATAGGATAGAAAACTCCAGCAGCAAGAGGTATTCCTATTATGTTATATATAAATGCCCAAAAAAGATTTTGTTTAATACCTCGCATTGTCATTTTTGATAATTTGATAGCTTTAACAAGTTTTGAAATATCTCCATTAAGAAGTGTGATTCCAGCACTTTCTATCGCGACATCTGTCCCAGTGCCCATAGCTATACCTACATCAGCCTGCGCGAGTGCTGGGGCATCATTTACCCCATCTCCTGCCATTGCTACTACCTTACCATCTATTTGTAATTCTTTTATCTTGGCAAGCTTATCAGCAGGCATAACATGAGCTACAACTTCATCTATGCCAACGAGTGAAGCCATATATTTAGCGGCTTTTTCGTCATCTCCAGTAAGCATAACAACTTGAATTCCGAGTGCATGGAGATCTTTTACTGCTTGTATTGCATCTTTTTTAATCTCATCGGAAACCATAACAAATCCAAGAACTTTTTCTTTTGTAGCCAATATTACTGGGGTTTTTCCTTGAGATGTATATTTACTGAGTAATTCTTCATCAAAAGAAATTCTTAAATCATTTATAAGTTTTGCATTTCCGACAAAATATTCAGTACCGTTAATCACCCCCCTTAATCCTCTACCTTGTATGCCCTCAAAATTTGAAATTTCTAATGTGGAAATATTTTTTTCTTTGGCATAATTTATAATAGCGGAAGCTATAGGATGTTCTGATTTATTTTCAAGAGAAGCAATTATGGAAATAAATTCTTGTTCACTCATGTCTCCATAATTTTCAATATCAACTAGTGTTGGGCGACCAATGGTTATAGTACCAGTCTTGTCTACAACCACCGTATTTACTTTATGAAGTTTCTCGAGTGTTGCAGCATCTTTAATTAATATTCCTTCTCTCGCTCCTTTACCTACTCCAACAATAATTGCAGTCGGAGTAGCAAGCCCGAGAGCACAAGGACAAGCAATAACAAGAATTCCAACAAATGAAACCAAACCATAAGATAGAGCTTGTGAAAATCCCAAATAATTACTTCCTACTATAAGCCAAACTCCTAAAGTTAAAAATGTAATAATCAAAACAATAGGAACAAAAATTCCTGATATTTTATCGGCCAATGCTTGTATTGGGGCCTTACTTCCTTGCGCTTCTTCTACCATTTTTATTATCTGAGCAAGTAGTGTTTCCGAACCAACTTTTGTCGCCGAGAATGTAAATGACCCACTTGTATTAAGTGTTCCAGATACAACACTATCTCCAACTTTTTTCTGCACTGGCATAGGTTCTCCTGTTACCATTGATTCATCAATAAATGAAACTCCTTCTGTTATTACACCATCAACTGGAATTCTTGTTCCTGGTTTTACAATAATTAAATCCGCGTGGATAACTTCACTAATAGGAATTTCTATTTCTTTTCCACCACGAATAACCAGAGCAGTTTTAGCTTGAAGATTTAAAAGTTTCTCAATAGCATCTCCTGTTTTTATTTTTGAACGAGCTTCTAAATATTTTCCTAATGCAATAAATGTAATAACAACAATCACCACATCAAAATAAGTATTTTCAACATTAATAAAGACTTTCAATACATCTTCAAATGCACCAACAATAAAACTATATAAAAAAGCAGAAACTGTACCAATACCAATTAGTGTATCCATATTAGCTTTACCATATCGAAGAAATCTATATAAACCAAGAAGATAAGGCTTTCCTACAACGAAAAGTGTATAAGTTGCCATTACTGGAAGTAAATGATGAAAAAATTCCTTTATGGTATAACTCATAGGAGCTATTACACTATACTGAGATAAAATATCCCAAGCCATAATAAAGATACTAATTAAAGCCAGAGGGAAAGCTCTGATTAACAATAATTTCTGACTTGATAATTCTACTAGTTTTTCTTTTTTTGATTGATCTAAACCCAAATGTTCCGCATGTTCATTTGGAGACATTCCCATTCCCTCGGTCGTTGGCAATACAATAGAATACCCAAGTGATTCTATCTTTTTTGAAAGATTTTCTAAATTGTTCTTTGTGTTATCGTAAGAAAGTTTAACAGCTTCAGTTCCATAATTAACAGAAACATTAGAGACCCCATCTTCCTTCTTTAGTATTTTTTCTATAATAACAGCACATGAAGCACAGTGCATTCCTTTTAGTTTATATATTTTAGTATTATTCATCTAAATTACTTACGCTTTAAACGATAAACTTTAATAATCTCCTCGGTAGCTTTCTTTGTTTTACCTGCTTTGATTTGATTAACCAAACAATGCCCCAAATGTTGTTCGAGAAGTATATCTTCTACGTTTGATATACCTTGCTTTACAGCACTGGCTTGAGTAATGATATCTATACAATACACACCACTATCGAGCATCTCTTGTAAACCACGAATCTGCCCCTCAATAATTTTTAAACGTTTTATAAGTTTTTGTTTATCATACATACAAATAAGTATATACCCCCTAGGGGGTATATGTCAAGGAGTTACTAATTATTTTATATCCACCCGTATTTTTTAATAAACCATTTTTTTAGAAGTTGAGTAATTATAAAGTATAATATTAATCCAATAAATAATAACCCAAAGTAAAGAGGTGGAAGTGGAACAAAATGTAAAGCAGAAGCAAGTGGTGAAAATGGTAGATAAATTCCAATTGAAATTATAACTGCAGTGGATACAATAAGAGACCAACTTGCACGACTTTGTATAAATGGAATCTTACTCGTCCTTATAATATGCACAATTAAAGTTTGAGTTAAAAGTGACTCTACAAACCAACCTGTTTGAAATAATGTAGGATTCCCAAATGTATGAAAAACATAAAGCATCACAAAGAAGGTGGCATAATCAAAAAGAGAACTTATGGGACCAAAAAAAAGAATGAATTTCTTTATTTTATTAAAATCCCATTTTTTTGGTCTTATTAATTGATCTTCATCTACGTTATCAGTAGGTATTGTCATTTGAGAAAAATCATAAAGCATATTGTTTGCTAAAATTTGAATTGGAAGCATTGGTAAAAATGGTAAAAATATACTTCCACCAACGACTGAAAACATATTCCCAAAATTTGAACTAGCTGCCATTTTTATATATTTAAGTATATTATCAAAAATCCTCCTCCCCTCTTTGACTCCTTCTTTAAGTACGAGTAAACTCTTTTCAAGTAATATCAAATCAGAGGATTCTTTTGCAATGTCAGCAGCGGTATCTACAGATATTCCTACATCAGCAGCGATAAGAGAAAGAGAATCATTAATCCCATCTCCTAGAAACCCCACTATGTGACCATTGGTTCTTAAAATTTTTATTATTCTTTGTTTATCATAAGGGGAGAGCCTAGCAAAAACTGAAACATTTTCTATCTCTTTTGATAACTCATCATCATTAAATTTTTCAATATCTTTTCCAGTTAAAATTTTATCGACTTCAATACCAACATCTTTGCATATCTTTTCTGTCACAATTTCATTATCTCCAGTGAGAATCTTGATATTAACACCTAGTATTTTTAAGTCTCTTATTGTTTCTAAGGCACTAACTTTAGGAGGATCAAAGAAAGCCAAAAACCCCACTAAAATAAGATTACTCTCATCTGTATTATTAAAAACTTTCTTATCTTTATCTACTTCTTTATAAGCTACAGCGATAACCCTGAATCCTTCTCTATTTAAACCTTCTTTTATAGAAAACTTTTCACTCTCAGAAAAATTAGAAATAGGAATAACTTCATTATTAACTAAAACTCTCGTGCAATTATCCAATATTTCTTCAACTGCACCTTTACATATAAATAAGTGTTTGTTTTTATTATCAGAAACAACAACAGACATCATCCTGCGACTAAAATCAAAGGGGAGTTCGTCTATTTTTGTAAAATCCTTTATTGTAAATCTTTCATTTACTTCTTCATGTTTTAAAATAGCATTATCTATAATATCATTCATACCTGTTTGAAAATAACTATTGAGATAAGCAAAATGGAGAGATTCATTATTTTCTTTTCCATTAATATCTAAATATTTTTCTAATACTATTTTACCTTCTGTTAATGTTCCTGTTTTATCAGTGCATAAAATATCCATAACTCCCAGATTCTCAATCGAGTCCAAATGTTTTACAATAATTTTATTTTTAGACAAAGCAAGTGCCCCTTTTGAAAGATTTACTGCTACAATAGTAGGAATCATCTCTGGGGCTACTCCTACAGCCACAGCCAGAGCAAAGATAAATGCTTCAAACCAATTACCCTTAAATATTCCATTTAAAAGAAAGACAGCAGGAACCATAAATAACATAAACTTAATAATTAGCAGTACAAATAATTTCAATTCTTTATTGAAATCAGAAATATGTTCAGTTGTATCCATATCAAAAGCGATACTACCTAGATATGTGTTTTTACCAGTACTTACCACGATAGCTTCCGCCATACCACTCTCAACACTAGTTCCAAAGAAGCATAAATTACAAAATTCTATTACATTTTTATCAACCAAATTATTATCCACAACATGTTTTTCTACAGGTAATGATTCACCAGTTAACATAGCTTGATTTATAAATAGATCTTTTGAAGAGACTAGTCTTATATCACCAGGAATAACTGTACCTGAGTATAATTCTACAATATCACCAGGAACAACTTCCCTCGATGGAATTTCTATTTTTTGACCGTTGCGTAACACTGTCGTTTTTGTGTGGATAATAGCTTTTAGCTTATCAGCCGCGATAGAAGCTTTTGTCTCTTGATAAAAATTCAATACAATACTAAGAATAACCATCATTATAATAATGGCAAAAGCTTTCATGTCTCCAACGAAAAATGAAATGGTAGCAAGTATAAACAAGAGAATCTTGAGTGGGTCTTTCACAATATTAAAAAGTTTACGAAAATGATTCGTTTTTTTATCTTCAGCAATATTATTATAACCAAAAATTTTTATTCTTCTTTTTACTTCATTACTATTTAACCCATCAATATCTGTATTCAATTCTTTCAAGGCAAAACTTGGATCATTTTGTGCATATTTTAAAAGCTTATCAAAAAGCTCTTTCTTTATGGATTCCAACTCTTCAGTTCCATCTTTTCTTTTCGCCTTAAAAATATGTTTAAATAAATTCATATATTATATATAATAACATTAAAATTGTGAAAAAAATATAAATATCTTTTTATATCATTATTTGATATAATCAAACAATAATTTTATGCAACACACTACCGGGAATAAATCAGTTGTTTTCGCCCTTATCGGTAACACCTTTGTAACTTTTATAAAAACAATTGTCGCTGTTTTGACGGGATCAGCCAGTATGTTTGCTGAAAGTGTTCACAGTTTTGCTGATACTCTCAATCAGTCACTACTTCTAATAGGACTCAGGCGTTCAAAAAGACCCGCTGATGAAGTCCATGGTTATGGATACGGTATTGAGCGATTCTTTTGGTCACTTATTTCAGCTTGTGGAATTCTTTTCATTGGAGCTGGAGTTACGGTTTATCACTCTATAAACTCTTTAATAGAGAATAATCACATTTATCACTTTAATTATAGTATTAGTTTAGTTTTAATCATTGCTCTCTTTGTTGAGGGGTCAACTTTATATATTGCTATAAATGAACTCCGCGGAAAAAGAAAATTATCAAAGAAAATATTTGAGGATGCTGATCCTGTAACCCTCTCTGTTGTATATGAAGATTCGGCTGCTGTCCTCGGTGTTCTCGTGGCACTCTTGGCTCAGTTATTAATGTTTTTAACACATGATGTCTTTTACGACTCAATCGGGGGAATAATTGTCGGTTTTATCCTCGGATTTTTGGCAATTTTACTCATTATAAAAAATCACAATTATATTATAGGCAAATCTCTAAAAGAAGACAGAACAGAAGAAGTTATAAAATTTTTACTTAAAGATCCTTGTATTGAAAATATTTCGGAATTCAAATCCGTAGCTATAGATATAAATAAATACAGAATCTATGCCACAGTAGAGTGGAATGGTTCCCCTCTTTATGAAGAGATATACGAAGCTGGTGACCTAAGAAAAGAATTCGATGATATAAAGGATGATTTCCGAGAATTTACAAAACTGATGTTTAAAACTACAGACCGTATACCAAGGCTTGTAGGAAATCATATAGATGAAATCGAGAAGAAAATAAGAGAAGAATTCCCTGAAATTGTTTATGTTGATATTGAGATAAATTAGCCCACTCTATTTTTTGGTAATAGAAAAAATTTTTTTTCGGAAAGTAATAAATAATAAAAACAAAACAAAAATAATACCCAAAAACAATTTACCAATAAAGCTGGTGATTGACTGGAGATTGTACCCAAAGAGATATCCAATTAAAGAATACAGTAACACTTGTAATATTGTGCCAGATAATTCATGTAAAAGATATTTCTTATAAGGAATTTTCCCCATTCCTGAAATAAGATTTACAAACAAAGTAGATAAGACTTCAAAGCGACTAATAAATATAATAAAACCAGGATGAGCTCTAAATTTATGTTCAATTACTTTAAATCTATCTGATTGTAAAATAAAACGAAACCCAACATTTGAAAGTATCTTGCTTCCAAATTTATATGAGAGCCAATATCCAATATTATCTCCTAATATATTCGCAATAATTGAAATGATTACGACAAGAGTAATATTAAAGTATCCAATACTTGCAAGTGCCGCGGTTGTCATTAAAACACTGCCTGAAGGAATCGGGATAATAAGAGCCGTCAAGAAAGAAACAATAAAAATTGCCAAATATTTATAAACAACGAGATAAGGAATGATATATTGAACTAAAAAATCCATAACCTAATAATAGCAGATATATATCAATTATTATACAAAGAATCTAAATAGTGGACAAATACTTCTAAAAATTGTATTATAGTAGGTACAAAAGGCGATCGTTAGAAGTAGTCGAAATTATCTCAATTTGTAATTATCATTAAACAATCAAATCTATGAAAGGAGCAATCAAAAAACTTACTGACAAAGGTTTCGGTTTCATCACAGCAGAAGGACTTGCGAAGGATTTATTCTTCCATTCTAATTCTCTTGTAGGAGTAACATTCGAAGAGTTACGTGAAGGTGACGCTGTATCTTTTGATGTAGAAGAAACTGCAAAAGGACCAAGTGCAGTAAATGTACAACGTGCATAATATCGGTTAAACAAAAACCCTCGGCTTTGGCCGAGGGTTTTTGTTTACAATTATTTCTATCTTATAACAAAAACCCCCTTTCGGGGATTTTCACTTGAACTAAACAGCAGCTTCTTCAGTTGGAGTCTCTTCTTCTGAAGATTCTACAGGAGCTTCAACTACTACTTCATCTTCTACTTTTGTTTTTTCATCCATATATTTTTTAATTCTAAATTAGCGAATAATAATACAACCATAACATGTAAATAAATATTAACCTAATTAATTAGTTATTTAAAATGCTTTTTATATTTTCTGTTCCCAAAATATGAAGTTCCGTTATAGCCCGAGTAATAGCCACATAAAATAAATCTTTTTGTATTCTTTTCCTCTCTTCTGTGTGCTCTGGCGATATGTCCACATTGTGCTTGATCTGAAAAGATTTATGGCTGACACCAACAACAATAACTAAATCAAATTCAACTCCTTGTGATTCAATCATTGTAAGTACATGAATATTTTTTACTCCTTCAAATTCCTTTCTAAGCTCGAGAAGAGATGATTCCTCTTTTGCTAAGATTCCGATACTTCCTTCTTTGTATCTTCCAATATGTTCTTTAATGTGAAATATCTCCTCATCTTTACTATTTACTATTTTCTCTATAACAGCTGGACCTTCTTTTACCTCCTCTGGAACAGTAATCCCGTAGCCAAGATTTTTTATAAAAGTTAGTATATTTTTTGTATTTCTATATACTTTATTTAATTTAACATTTCTATCAAGAGGTATAACCTCCTCTATCTCTTTAAAATCACGAAGCGTTCCAAGTTTTACTTGTTGAGCTATATCCCCTACGTAGACCAATGATTTCGTCTCTTCATTCAGACAATTCTTAAATATATTTAATTGTTCTGGTAAATAATTTTGGAATTCGTCTATCACCATCAAGGAATAAATAACAGGCATTTTCTCAACTTTGCGAGTTATAACGTCTTTTACAAAAGTATTATATTCTCTTCTTATTTCAAATTTCTTATATTTTTCAAAATACGACTTGAGTAATATAACTAAATCAAATCTATCTAATTTCTTCTCATTTTTTTGTTGATTAAATAAAGTAGCACTTGAATTCAAAAGGTATTTATCGTATTGAGAATTTAGCACCTTAAATATATTTTTATTCCAAGTAGATATAGAGTGCTCACGAAGTGCGCGAAGTTTCTGATATTCATACAAATCAGCTTCTTCCCTACTTCCACCATATTTTTCTATATAGGTATATTCACTTAAACCGAGAACCTTTATTGCCCATTCTGAAAACGTTGTGATCTCTACATCATTTATTCCAAGCCCTGGTAAAAGCACTGAGAAATAATCTTTTGTTCCATTATCTTGGACAAAGACAATAACAGAGCGTGGAGGATAAAATTCTCCTGTATCAGGAGCCTGTGTTAGATATGCAACTCTATGAAGTGCAAGAGTAGTCTTCCCTGATCCAGCTGGTCCTGAGATCACAAGTGGACCCTTATGATTCGCACGAATAACTTGGTCTTGGGCTTTTTCCATCTGTGCTACAATTTCAGGAAGAGCAAATTCGGATTTCTGTTTTGTAAAATGTTCTTGGTATATTAATTCGCGTGGACTATCACCATCTTCAAGAGCAAAGAAGATCACTTTCCCATCAACTATCATATACTGTTCTTTCTTTTTAATAATTATATTTTTCTTTGTACCGTCTGGGAGTCTATATGAAACTTTACCTGGAGTCTCAAACCGAATAGTAGCAACAGGTGCCACCCAAGAAAAGATGGATTCCTCTGAGAGTTGATGTTTTGAGAAAAAATAATCTTTTTCTATCTTATCATCATCTGTAATCACACATTTAATAAAATAAGGTGAACCATAGAGATGACCGAGCTCGACTATTCTATTTTCAGCATTTGCTTTCAATTGCATCTGAACCAGCTGGTCTTCGGGTGCCATCCTTGTTATCTCTTTTATGCTTTTACTAGCTAAAACTTTAGTTGTTTCCAACTTAGATAAAACCTTGCCACGGATAAAATCAATATGTAACTTAAGGCTATTTAACAATTTTTCTTTGTATTTTTCCATAAATTTGTATTAAAAAAACCGCTTCGGGCGGTTTATATGATGGTTCTCTCTCCAATTTTATTTGAATAATAATTTAACCTAAATAACATAAAATATATTATACCAGATAGTAAAAAACAATGCAAATTTTGGAATCATCAGAACTATAACTAAAATAAGTCTTTTTTAGTTATTTCAAACCTCAGGCTTAGGAGTACTTATAGCTTCTTTTATTATCGAAGAAGAAAATCCATTTGGAATTACCCCTGTTTTGGCATATTCATACAATGCTAACTTAAATACAGTTCCTAGTGTTGATGATATTATACTCATAACCACTAAGAAAATAATAAACAAACCAGCAATAATTAAAGCTGGCAAAACCTTCCCTATCATATAAGCGACACCAACCGCAACAACAAACCCACCAAATATTACAATAGAAAAGAAAAATCCTACACCTAGAGTTACAACTATTGTCTCACCCCAAGTCTTTCTAATCACAGAGGCAGAATCTTTAAAAGAGTCTCTTACTGTTGTCTTACCTACAACAAGTGAAGGTAGACTAAAATACGTAAGAATATTCCAAGCAGCACCAAAAAGTGAAGCTACTATTTTACCAACAATCTTTGATTTTTCAGATATGATACTTAGTATCATACCAACTGTTGCTGAGATAGCAGATAGGGCAAAGATTTTCCCGATATTATTAAGGGCTCCTTTAAATCCATCCTTAAAACTTAAATTTTCTCCGTTAAATCTTGCATGAGCTATAGTTATAATCCCTGCTTGAAAAAAATATGAAATAAAAAATGAAACTATATAATATACAAAAATAACGGCATATTTTATTATATTTGAATTAACTTCATTACTATTACCTAGCACACTTGATAAACTACCAGTTTTAAACAATACATAAAAAAATGCAACGATGAATAATATATTTGTCAAAGATGAAATCAACGGGAACCACATCATTTCTTTGTCTTGTTTTAAAATAGTCCATGATTCTTTTGCAATTTGTAAACCTCCATCAAATCTACCTAATTTTTTTTCTGACATATTTTTTTAATTAAATAATAAATTTAGTTTTATTTTGCTCTTTTACTCTTTGGCTTTAGATTTGGAGGAGTTTTCAGGGCTAAACCTATCTTGATATCTTTCTTTGTATCAGATGGAATAATAAGAGATGGAACCTTCTTTAATTTTTTTGTGATTTTCATCCTGTTAGTTAAAATGGCATTGATTTCGCCATTTCATAATTATCATTAATAATAAGACATTACCTGTACTTTCTTAAATATAAATCCAGAAATTCCTTTTCACAAATAAATGGCAATGCCATTTTTATACTACGGGATTCATAGTTATATTATAGCATTAAATATTAAATAAAATTTAATTATTACCATATCTTTCTAATAAATATTCACGGGTCATAAAAGCACTGTGAATCGGGATGTCTTCACCCTTCCAATTTTTTTCTTTCTCTTCTTTAGATATTTCTCCTTCTATTGTAAACCCTAGCTTTTTCAAACGTTCTGGACTTTTTGCAACAATCCAAGAAATAGCAATAACTTTATCTATGTTCTCATTAGATTTAACTATCTCTGCTAATTTTTTCAAACCATTTTCCAAATCACTATTAAAATCTTCAATTCTATCTTTTGTCATGAAATCTCTTGAAGAAGAAAGATGGATATGAACAATTCTTTCTTCTTCTTCAATCCCACAATACATAACTTGACTTAACTGAATCATCCCAACTTTATCTAAACCTCTCATATGTACTTCTCGTTGAATTTTATCAAATATTTTTGATTGTGTTACTTTTAGCACTATTACAGGGTCCAGTACTTTTGATCCATAAGAAATAAAGATATCCCGATCTTTTATTTCTATAAGTTGTTCCAACCCTTTATATATCTCTTCTTTGTTAAAAACCAAACCTTGTTCCCCCATTTCAACAAGACTATCTTTCAATTTTTTAATATCATTTTCAAAAGTACTTCTGTTGTCAAAAATATAACCAAGATTGCCTTTTAACTCTTCTCTTCCTTTATTAATCCTTATATTCTGTTGTTCTAAGGGATTTTGTTCCATGAATTATATTATACACCATCTCTAAAATCTCGGTAGATAGAGCATAAACCTCTACTTATAATTCTTAGTTTCTTGTAAAAATGACATAGGGATATTATATAATTGTATTTGTAATATATTCTTCTGCTGAGTCAGCATTCTCAATTGATATAATTTTATGATTATATCCAAAATATTTAAGTATCAAATCTGCTTCTTCTTTAGGAATATCACTCCAGCTTTTATAATCCATTGTTCCATCTACGGCGAATACTTTATGATCTCCATCATCTCTTATAATGTATCCAAATGGGACAACTTCTACTCCTTCACCAATTTTAAAATCTTTACTAGAAAAAACAAGAATATCCACATTATCTTTTTCTGCTTCATTTTCTGTATCTTCCAAATATCCATACGCAACAGGCATCACACCATCATTCACAGGTATTCTTTCTTTAATTAGCCCAAAATCCTCTATAGCACTTTTATCATAATTTAAATGCCATCTTCTGTCATTCCCTTTTGGTATTTCAATAATTGCTTTTAATTTCATAACTATAATATATTTAAATCATCTCTTTCAACCCTAAAAGAATAATCTTCCAAGCTCCATAATTCTAAATCAAATTTATCTTTTTCAGACAAAACCGTAACTCCAAATTGCTCTCTTCTTTCTGCGCATTTTTTCTTAATATCTTTTCGCAATAAATCAGTTTCACCATTTCGAGCTCTATTTATTCTTCTATTTACTTCTACATTAAGATCACTTATTAGTAAAATACTATATACCATGTCATTTTTTTCAAGAAAAGCAGAAGCGATACCTTCAATTATAGTTATGGGTAAATCTGATTTAATTTCTATTAATTCCTTACTTTTTTTAGATTCATAAGAAGAATCTTCATTATTTAATAAGGAATGAATTATATTCTCTAGTGAATCTAAATGATAAGCTTCTTTAAAAACTGAACCGTGGTCACTTATACGTTTATTATTTTTATTATCTATCCATTCTATTTTTGAATTTTTTCGTATCTCAGTATCAATCATAAATTCATCTGTATCTATATAATTAGCTTTCAATCCACGTAAATTTACTTC
>JBBQGX010000004.1:0-28127 GCA_038323465.1 Minisyncoccia bacterium
ATATAATTGGATTACCATTATCTTTGGAACTTTTGTTACCATAACTTTTTTATTCCACGTAAGAGTTGTTGATGAAATACGCGATTTTTCACATGATACAGAATTTCATCCCGACAGACCTGTTCAAAAAAATATAATTTCTATAAAAGAACTGAAAATCTTAAGAAAAATAAGCCTGATTATATTTTTTAGTATAAGTATTATTTTTTCTTTAAAAACTTTTATTTTAGCAGTATTTCTATTTTTATATAGTTCGTTGGCGGGTCGTGATTTTTTCTGTTCTAAAAAGATTAAGAAATATTTCTTTTTATACAATTTATTAAATATGGTTCAACTTATCGGTTTACAGCTTATTGTTTACACCATGTTTAAATGGACTTTTTATTTAAGTCCTATGATATTAGCTCACATAGCAATAGTTTTTCTTTTATCTGCTTTACTCGAGATTGTTAGAAAAATTAAATTAGAAGAAAATGAGACACTTGGAAGAGATACGTACTCATCACATCTTGGGTATAAAGGTTCAATAATTCTTTTTGCTACTAATTTTATAATAATCCTTTTGCCACTTGGGTACATCTTTTTTCTTATAGGAAAAATGGAGGGTATTATTATTCCTTTGATGGTCTGTATATTAGGACTTTGTATATCATTACTACATTTCATTAAAAAGACTAAGTTAACAGAAAATCTTCTTTTGTTTTCATCTTTTATTTATTATCTGACTATAAATATAGTTTTGTATTTCCTTATAAAATAATATGAAATTAGGCGGAAAAGCAAAATCATTAATAAAACTAAGAGAAGCTGGATTTGAAGTCCCTTCTTTTGTTGTTATTAAGCAAGATGAATGTACTAATGAAAATATTCAAGAAATAATTAAAGAAAAATTTTCTAATGTCAGCTTATTTGCAGTGAGATCTTCTTTTGTTGGAGAAGATGAAAAAGATAAATCATTTGCAGGCTATTTTTATTCTGGGCTCGGTATTTCTAAAGATAACATTGAAAAAGAATGTAAAAAAGTTATTTCTTCATACCATGGAGGTGAGGGTGGAATTCTCTTACAAGAATTTATAAATTCAACTTTCTCAGGTGTTGTTTTTTCAAATGCAGGTGATCATAAAATGATAATTAATGCTACCCATGGATTGTGTGAATCAGTAGTTAAAGGTAAACCCTGCGATGAATATATTATAGATCGAATAGGCAGTAATGTTATATCAGAAAGAATTGAACAGCAAAAAGAAGTCGTTTATTATAGAAATAATAAATTTGAGAATGATAAAAAAAGTGAAAAATCCCTTAATGATTATCAAATTAAAGAAGTTGTAGAAAAAGCTATATTGATTGAGAATTTGTTTAAATTACCTCAAGATATTGAGTTTTGTTTTTATAATGAAAAATTGTACATCTTACAAAGTAGGCCAATCACTAAATCTATTTTTACTGAAAGTGAAATAAATTTTTATGATAGTGCAAATATTGCCGAAAGTTATTCCGGGATAGTATTCCCATTAACGTTATCTTTCGTAAAGCTAATATATAGAGAGGTTTACAAAGATTTAATTTGTGCTTCTGGAATATCAAGAAAGAAAGTTGAGAAACATAAAGATATTTTTGACTCACTTACTAAAAGTTTTTACGGAAAACTATATTACAACATGAATAGTTGGTATAAAATGATGTCGTTTTTCCCTGGGTATAAAAGAAACAAAAACAACTTAGAATTAATGATTTCTAGTAATATTAACAACGAAATTAAAAGAAAAATTCAACCTGGAAAAATGTTTTCAATTTACTACTATTTTATTGTAATATTCAAATTAGCAGTTTTCCCAATTACTGCTTATTATTTTAGAAAAAATACAAAAAAGGTATTAAGTATGTATTCTAAACTTCCAATTGAAAAAATGTCATTGGATGAATGTAATAATCTGTTTAAAGATTTTTTATTTGTACCACTTAGAAGGTGGTACATTGCAGTTGAAAATGATACTGGACTTATGACACTTCTTGGGAAGATACATTCAAAAGATAAAGATGCTTTTAATACAATAAATATTACTTCCCGCACAGTAAGTGCAAATCAAGTAAAAGAATTAAAAAAATTATCAGATTTATTAATGAAGGATGATAATATTAAAAATACACTAATTTCTAAGAATAAAGATGAATTTAATAAGTATATTTTAAATAATAAGAAAGCAAAAGATTTATATGAAGAATATTTTATTGTATATGGAGGACGTTTTGCTAATGAATTAAAACTGGAGTCTGATGATCTTAAGGAGAATTTTAAAAAATTCTCTTCTCTTATTGAGATATATAGCAAAACAAAACTTCCAAAACCGATAGTTAATAATAAATTTACTACGGGTGGTTTAATGGTTTTCCTAATACGTTTTTTTGCTACTAATCGAGAAGAGATGAGATTGTTACGTTCTAATTTCTTTTCTTTAGTTCGTAAAGTTTTTGTAAGAGTAGGAGTTATTTTTTACGAAAAAGGATATATCGAAGACCCGAAAGATATATTCTATCTTTCCATTGATGAAATTTTTAATAATAAGATTATAAATGT
Organism: Minisyncoccia bacterium; assembly: GCA_038323465.1. GTDB lineage: Bacteria > Patescibacteriota > Minisyncoccia > Phycocordibacterales > UBA9973 > UBA8515. The sequence goes on from JBBQGX010000004.1 coordinate 2,579, forward strand.
TTCTGATTTTACAAACCTTATAACTCAAAGAAAAAAAGAATATTTAGAGTATACTACATTAATTTTGCCATCACATTTTTCATTAAGTAAAGGAGAATTTCCAGAGATAAAAACAGAAGTATATGAGAATAAGAAAACTTTAAATGGTTCAGCAAGTTCCCCTGGTTTTGTATCTGGTAGAGTAAGGGTATTTGATGAATTTTATATTCCGGATACGATTGATTTTGACATATTAGTAACTAGTCATACTGATCCAGGCTGGGTCCCACTTATTGGCTTATCTAAAGGTCTAATAATTGAATATGGCGGTATTCTTTCTCACGCCTCAATTGTTTCTCGTGAGCTAGGCATCCCTGCTGTTATAGGGGTGAGAGGTGCTACTAAAATATTAAAAACCGGTGATATTGTTGATATGAACGGTAGTCTAGGTAATATAACAATCAAAGATAAATAATACAATGAAAAAAATAAACACAATAAATCAAAATATTGATAATCGTTACATTGATCTTTTCCACTCCCTATATAAAAAAGAAAAAGATATTAATTATTTTATGTCAGATATAAAATTAAGCATTAATTATTGTCTTTCAATGAAGTATATAATTACTATTACCTTGTCAGATAATGAAATATTATTAGGTCATTGTTCAATTATTAAATCTAAAGAAGGGGACAATGAGGGCACTGCATATTTTGGGTTTTTTGAATCACCAGAAAATGAAGTAGATTTTAAATCATTTTGGAAAAATATAATTATTGAGGCTAAAAAACAAAATATCAAAAAATTAATAGGTCCTATTAATGGTTCAATTTGGTTTCCGTATCGTTTTATTAATACCTCAGACAAGTCTTCTTTTTTTAAAGGAGAACTTCCTACTAGTCCTTTCTATCATAATTTTTTTTCCAACTTAGAAAAGAGAAGAATAATTAATTATTCTTCTGGAGCTAGGAAAAGTTTTGATTTAATAATAGAAGCTACAAAAAAATCATATGAACTATTAAAAGATACAGATTTAAATATTGAAACATTATTAGAAGTTTCAGAAGAAACACTTAAAGATATACATAAACTTGCTGGAGAGATATTTTCTAATAAAAGTGTAGCCTATGAAGCTTTTCCAGTTAATTATTTTTTAGAATTTTACAATAAAGATAGAATGAAAGATCTTTTTCGAACATATACAGTGAGGAAGGGTAAGGACCTTATTGGCTTCTGTAATGTTTTTTATGAGGAGGAAAAAGTTATTATTTTGAAAACTCTTGCAATTCATCCTTTATTTCAAAAGCATGGCATAGGAAGTGCTATCGCTCACTTGATTCATTCCGATGCAAATAAAAGTGAAGTTAAAAAAATAATATACGCTCTTATACGAGATGACAATAATATTAAATTTTTCCCAAAAGAGGATGTTCTCAATATAAGAACTTATTCACTTTTTGAAATTAATATATGAAGATTTATAGATTTACAGCATACATACTTCAAACTATTCTTTATATTATTTTCTATCCTCTGTTGGCTTTTTTCTTGCATCTAAAAATTGAAGGACTAAAAAACCTCAAAGAATATAATGAACCATATATAATTGCCCCCAATCATTCTTCTGGCTTAGATTCTCTTGTTGTTTTAGTTGTCTTTTATAAAAAATTAAAATATATACCAATATATAGTGTTACAAAAGATGATAAGTTGTCTAAAAAAGACTTCGGCTGGTTAAGTGTTATCTATAATAAATATGTTTTTAGGTTTTTTGCTGGATATCCAGTCTATTCAGGTCAACACGATTACAAAAAATCATTAATAAATCATACTGGTTTTATAAAAGACGGATATAGTGTTTGTATTTTCCCTGAGGGAAAAATTTCCAAAGAAGGTAATCTTGGTGAAGCAAGAGGTGGAGTATTTTTTCTTTCTCAAGAAAACAATACACCAGTAGTACCTGTTGCTATTAAAGGTCTTTATAAAATGAATTTTTGGGATTTTATAAAACGTAAAAGAAAAGTAGTGGTTACAATTTGCAATCCAATTAAGGCTGAAAATCATGATACAATGAGTAATATTGAGGATGTGTTTTATTTTAAAAAAAAGTCACAACTTATATTACAAATAATTAAAAAATTTTTATGATTCCAATTTTAATATATACATTTTTATATTGTTTTTCTTTTTTTATTCTTGAAGTTATTAAAAGAAAAAAAATCCTTTCTACTAATTCAACCCGACGGATTATACACCTAGGGGCTGCTATGATTGCTTTTACATTTCCATTATTTTTATCCTTGTCACAAATATTGATTGTATCTTTTGTTCTTTTATTAATAATGATTTTTTCTAAATATACATCATTACTTAGTCATATACATACAGTTGAACGTAAAACATGGGGAGAAATTTTTTATCCATTAGGAATAATGATTGCAGCTCTTTCCTTTTTACCAAGTAACCCTGGAAGTTTTGGGATTGTAATTTTAATTCTTGGCATCTCTGATCTTTTGGCAAATATTATTGGAACACACTGTGGCTCAAAATATTTTAATATTTTTAATGGTAAGAAAACAATAGAGGGAACAGTTGCTTTTCTTGTTTCAACTTTTATTATTTTGCTTATTTTTAAAATTAGCATACCTTTAGCTATTTTAATTTCTTTAGCCGCGAGTGCAGTTGAGTTTCTCTCTCCTTACGGAAGCGATAACTTAACGATACCAGTAGTTGTTTCAGCTCTCTTAATAATTTTGGGTTAACTTTTTAAAATATGAACTATATTCGTGTGATAGATAAAATCTTTAATAAATTTGATGGCAAAAAATTTGCAGTTAGATTTTGGAACGGAGATGTGCATTACTATGGATCAGGCGAATCAACTCAGTTTACTCTTATTATAAGCGATGCCATGACAGTTAAGCGTCTACTCTCTCAAGGGTCAATAGGTTTTGGAGAGGCATATATGGATGGACGTATCAAAGTTGAAGGGAATATCGAGGATTATCTTAGGCTTCGCCACAAGTTTAAAACAAAAAAGTATTCATTGTATCTTGCAATAGCTACTTTTTTAGCTATTAGAGACATACCAAAAGATAGAAAAAATCAAATAGCACAGCATTATGACACTGGTAATTCTTTTTTTAAAATGATTTTAGATAACAAAACCATGTCTTATTCATGTGGAAAATATAATGGCAGATCAGATTCTTTGGAAGTTTCGCAAGAAAATAAATTTAAGCTTATTTGCGAATGGTTAAAATTATCACAGGGTGCAAATGTTCTTGATCTTGGTTCTGGTTGGGGTGGTTTTGCAGAATATTCTATAAAAAATTTTAAATGGAATATTAAGGGATATACATTAAGCAACGCACAACTGGAATATTGCTTAAAACTTGCAAAAGAAAAGCACTTTGATAATTTATCATCTTTTGAATATTTTGACATACTAAATACTTTCCCGGAATATATATTTGATGGGATTGTTATGATTGAATCAATTGAGCATATTGGGCAAAAAAACATTTTACCATTTTTTCATAAAGTAAAAGAAATACTTAAACCAGGATCTTCATTCATTGTACAATCTACAGTTAGACAAAAAATTCGTTCTGTTGATAGGTGGACATTAAAATATGTTTTTCCGGGAGGATATTTACCTTCACAAGAAGAGCTTGTAAATTTAGCAAATGAGGCAGGCTTTATTATAGAAGAATCCATTAATGATAATCAAGATTATATTTATACTGTAACAGGATGGATAAAAAATCTTGAATTAAACAGAAAAAAAATTGAAGATGAATATGGTGAAAAATTCTACCGTCTTTGGGAATTGTGGATGCATGGAACAAAAGTATCCTTTGAAACAGGGGCTATTGGTTTGATTCGTTTACACTTGAGACGTCCATTCGAATAATTTCTTTTATAATTTTATTCGCTTTGTGTTTAAATTTCTGTTATATTCTTAAATGTCATGTCAAAATTAAGTATAGGAATCGTAGGTCTGCCAAACGTCGGGAAATCGACGCTGTTTAATGCGCTTACTAAAAAGGGTGTGCCTTGTGAGAACTATCCATTTTGTACAATAGACCCATCTGTGGGGATTGTGGCTGTTCCTGATACTCGTTTATGGATACTTTCTGAGTTTTCAAAATCTGCCAAAACTGTCCCTGCCGCTATTGAATTTGTGGACATTGCTGGCCTTGTAAAAGGTGCATCAGAGGGGGAAGGCTTGGGTAATAAATTCCTTGCTAATATTCGTGAAGTTGATGCTATTTTTGAAATGGTAAGAATCTTTCCACTGAAGAGTGACAAGGGGGATGAGATACTTCACGTCATGGGAGATATCGATCCGCTTCGTGATATTGAAATTATAAATCTAGAACTTATACTTGCCGATCTTGAAACTGTAATAAAAAGAAAGAATAATATTCAAAAAGATTTAAAGAAACAGGACAAGGAAGCTATCATAGAAGATGGTGCACTCTCTAAACTTATTCCACATCTAGAAACGGGAAAACTTGCCAATATTTTGCATTTAAACGAGAGAGAAACAGAAAAAGTGCAAATGTTAAATCTCCTCACACTCAAGCCATTTATTTATGGACTTAATAAAAGAGCAGGGTCAGAAAATCTAGATCAATCAAATCCTGAAATATTTAAAGAGCTCACTGACTATATAGAGAGTATGGGTTCAAAATGGGTGATAATAGATGCTAAAATCGAAGATGAATTGAAAGATTTTGAAGGAGAAGAAAAAGAAATGTTCCGAAAAGAATTGGGAGGTGAGACAGATGGCATAGACCTCCTGATAAAATTATCATATAAACTTCTCGGTCTTGAAACATATTTTACAACAGGGGAAGATGAGACTCGAGCTTGGACTATCAAGATAGGAAGTACTGCACCAGTCGCAGGTATGGCTATTCATACAGATTTCAAAGATAAATTTATTCGTGCTGAGGTTGTATTTTGGAAAGATTTAATCGATAATGGAAGTCACGCCAACGCTCGTGCTAAAGGAAAAGTAAAGATAGAAGGGAAGGAGTATATTGTTATCGATGGGGACGTGATTGAGTTCAAGATTTAAAACCTTTAGGTTTCTAAATTTGAACTCAATCATGTCGGATTTTACCCACCCGGCAAAATCTGACGCCGATTTAGTTCAAGATAAAAACTATGCAAAATAATTGGAAAAAAGTATACCCGTCCGTATGGAATAGGGCAAAAGAGATTTTAGCAAATGATGGAGTAGTGGTACTTCCTACTGATACTTTGTATGGGATAGTCGGAAATGCTTTTTCAAAAAAAGCCGTGCAAAAAATATATAAAATAAAAGGACGAAATGAAAATAAGCCTTTTATTGTACTCATCACATCATTTTTAGATTTAGAAAAATTTGGGGTGAAAAGAGGGGAGAAGGAGGCCAAAATTTTCCTAAAATTTTGGCCTGGGAAAGTCAGCATTATTTTACCTTGTAAACTTGCAAAATTTGAATATATACACAGAGGGACGAATTCTATTGCTTTTCGTATGATAGGGAAGAGAAGTAAAAATTTATATGAATTGATAAACAAAGTTGGTCCTATTGTTGCACCTAGTTGTAACACCCAGGGTAATAAGCCTGCTGTAACAAACAAAGAGGCAAAAAAATATTTTGGTGATGATGTTGATTTATATATTGATTCTGGTAAAAAAGATGTCCCTCCTTCAAAACTTTTAAAATATGAAAATGGAGAATTTATAGTATTAAGATCTTAATATTCGGAAGTCCTACTTCCGAATATTATAACTAAAAAGAGTAGCTATTCGCTACTCTTTTTAGTTTCCCTCTTGTCTTTTACAATTTTATTTACTGTAGTTTGTTGTTTTTTCAATTCGATAATTTCCTCAATAAGTTTACCAAGTGTATTTTCTACTTTAGCAAGAATTTCTTCTTCCTCTTTTTCTTCTTTCTCATATTCTTCATCTTCTTCCTGGATGTCTTCGACGTCTTCTTGAATCTCATCAACATCTTTCTGAATCTCATCAACATCTTTCTGAATCTCATCAACATCCTCCTTAATCTCATCAACATCTCCTGCCACTTCATCTAGTTTAGAATCTTGTCTATTCACACTCATCTGAATAAATATAGATAAATATATAGCCTCAAGCGATACTATAGTGGTTACTACAAGTAAGATTTGTTCAAATGGTATTCCAAAAAAATATAAAATAAAAGAAATAATAAAAAGTATAGTATGGATAAACAGTGATTCAGTTGATCCAATAAAACGAGTTGACCTTAAAGCCAACCTCTCTATAGAGTCCAATGATTTTTTCTTGAGCCGTTTCATATTTGCGGATTTTATTATACACTTTATTTCTGCTATAATAAAGCTATTATGGAAACAAACAACAAAGTAGGTCAAGAGATTTCAAAGACTCCAAAAATAATGGTTTGGTCTCTTGTTGTCGCAATTATTATTGTCACTAATTTATTCTTTAATTATGCTATATCTTTGGTTTATACTGAGCCTTCCTACGATAAATTCTGTCCCGCTGAGATATTTAATAAAGCCTACGATAATCGTAATTTGTGTTTAGAGAAAGGTGGAATGTGGAGTGAGAATGCTATTCCTGTAGAAGTAGTAAATTCAGATAAAACAAATCCTAAAATTACTGGATACTGTAATGCTACTTATACATGTCAGAAAACTTATGATGTAGCTTCGAAGCTTTATAATCGCAATTTATTTATTTTATTAGTTTCACTGGGAGTTTTAATTCTTCTAGTTGGGGCTTTTGTAAAAATTCCGTTACTCTCAATAGCCTTTTCTTGGAGTGGTGTTCTATCTCTATTTATTGCCTCTGTTCGGTACTGGAGTAGCGCCGAAAACTTGATTCGCGTAGTAATATTAGGAATAGCACTATCAATACTTATATGGTTAGCAGTTAAAAAATTTAGTAAGTAAAATAATTTTAAGATGTCTATTGAATTTAAACCGAACAATGAAATAAAAAACCCCACTGAAAATATCCATGATGAGTTTATGCAGTCTTTTGATTCAGAGAATATTGTTAAAAATTTTCAGAGTCCAGAAGTTTTAAAAAATAATTTTTATAATTATGTTTATTCCAATATAAAATTCAAAAATAATTTAAGTTATTTAGTATATGGGAAAGATCCTTATGAAGAAAAAGACTGGAAGGAAGGGAAAAAATTTGATTTTTGCTTAACGGGAGATGTTTCTGACTGGAGAAAATACTATGCCAGTATTATTCTTACTGAAGAAGTTGAAAATAAAGGCGTTTTTGAAATGCACCATAGGCAGGTAAAAAAAGAATCAAAAGATAAATTAGGCATATCTGGTTCAGATTTCTTACAAAAGACAGAAGAATATTTAAATATTTTAAAAGAAAATAATCTTATTGAAATAAAAAAAATTCAATCGAAAGTTTCTCAATTTTCTGTGGCATCATGGTTGATTAAAAATAATTTTACTTTTAATAAAGACTCAAAAAACAGCATTCAAAAATGTTTTAAAAATAATGACGGTAATTTATTGTTGGACGAGAAAGGTAGACCAATTTTAAATGATGAATATGAATTAATTGTAATGGAAGACAGGCATGTAATTTCTATTACAAGTAGTGCTGTTTTCCCATCTAAGGATGAATATATTATAAGAAAGGATTTTTTTACGGATATTAAATACAAAAAATTAAGAGATAAATATTATAAAGATGGAACAGGGGATAATTTTAATAAAAAGATTTTAATTTATGACGGAGGAAGAAGAGGTGGCAATGTAGTTAATGATTTGGTTGAAGCAGGATTGATGCCAAGATTTATATTAGAAAAAGAAATAAAATAAATATATGAAAAATTACAATCATACAAAAATTCCCTCCGCTATAAAAAAGGCTGGGGCAGGCAAGGAAAAAAAAGTTAAAGAATATAATCACTTGAAGATTGAACACAAGTGGCAGAAAGTTTGGGAAGATAAAAAACTTTACGAAGTTAAAAATGGGACGAAAGGCAAAACTTTTGTAGGTCTTATAGAATTCCCATATCCATCGGGCGCTGGACTTCACGTTGGGCATATTCGCTCAAATACCGCGATGGATATCATTACTCGAAAACGTCGCATGGAAGGGTTCAATGTCCTTTATCCTATCGGCTGGGATGCTTTTGGATTGCCTACTGAGAATTATGCTATCAAGATGGGAATACAGCCACAAAAAATAACCAAAACTAATACTGACGTCTTTCGAAAACAGCTTAAATCTATTGGTTTTGGCTTTGATTGGTCTCGGGAAATAAATACCACTGATCCTGGTTATTACAAATGGACTCAGTGGATATTTTTACAAATGTATAAAAAAGGTTTGGCTTATAAAGCCAAGACTAGTATTAATTGGTGTCCAAGTTGCAAGATAGGTCTTGCCAATGAAGAAGTGGTAGCAGGTGAGTGTGAACGTTGTGGGACAGAAACTACAAAAAAAGTGAAAGAGCAATGGATGCTGGCTATTACTAAATACGCCGATAGACTTGATAAGGATTTAGATAAAGTTAATTATCTTGAGAAAATAAAAATTCAGCAGAGGAATTGGATAGGGAAAAGTGAGGGAAGTGAAATTAGTTTCAAAATTATTACCGACAAAATCTTTTCCTCTGGTCCTCAGGTCAACTCACCAGAGTGGCTCGGAAAAGACATTCTCGGTAATAATTTTGTTAAAGTTTTTACAACACGAGCTGACACTATTTTTGGTGCTACTTATGTTGTGCTTGCACCAGAGCACCCAATAATTACAAATTACAAATTACTGATTACTAATTGGAAAGAAGTAGAAGCATACATAAAACAAGTCAAAGACAAGAAAGATATTGAGAGGATGGCAGAAGACAAAGAAAAGACCGGAGTAGAATTAAAAGGTATCAAAGCTATAAATCCTGCAACAGGAGGTGAAGTTTCAGTTTGGATTGCTGATTATGTCCTAGCTACTTATGGGACAGGAGCAGTGATGGCAGTGCCTGCACACGATGAGCGTGACTTTGAATTTGCAAAGAAATATAATTTAGAAATAAAAGAGGTAATTTCTGGTGGAAATATTTTAGAAAAATCTTTTACAGATGATGGGATACTTATGAATTCTGGAAAATATAATGATTTAATATCTGAAGATGCACGAAGTAAAATTACAGAATTTGTTGGAGGTAAGATTGTTACAAAATACAAACTTCGTGATTGGGTATTTTCCAGACAGCGCTACTGGGGTGAGCCTATCCCGATGATTCACTGTGATAAATGCGGGATAGTTCCAGTTCCAGAAAAAGATTTACCAGTGCTTTTGCCTAAGGTGAAATCATATAAGCCGACAGATAGCGGAGAATCTCCACTTGCGATAATTTCAAAGTGGGTAAACACCACATGTCCGACATGTGGGGGTAAAGCAAAGAGAGAAACAGATACCATGCCAAACTGGGCAGGAAGTTCTTGGTATTATTTACGTTATACAGATCCAAATAATAAAAAAGAATTAGCAGGAAAGAAAGCCTTAAGATATTGGATGAAAAATGGAGTGGATTGGTATAACGGAGGTATGGAACACACGACACTTCATTTATTGTATTCTCGTTTTTGGCATAAGTTTCTATATGATTTAAAAGTAGTTCCTACAAGTGAGCCATATATGAAGAGAACTTCACACGGTATGATTCTCGCTCTAGGTGGAGTTAAAATGTCAAAATCAATAGGTAATACTGTCGACCCAAAAGATATTGTAAATATTTATGGTGCAGACACACTGCGCATCTATGAGATGTTTATCGGTCCATTTGATCAGACAGTTTCGTGGAACACAGAAAGTATTATTGGTTCAAGAAGATTTATTGAAAAAGTTTGGAGACTTGGTCTTAAAGTTTCAGAAAAAGAAGCGAAAAAGAATAATCAAAATTCTTCCCGCTTTATCCCAGAGGGGCCCTACACGGATAAGAATTTTGATTATTCTTCTTCGCTTCAAACTCTTCTCCATAAGACAATCAAAAAAATAGGAGAGGACATAGAGTCGATGAGTTACAATACAGCAATTTCTTCCATGATGGTACTAGTTAATGAGATGGAAAAAGCTGAAAGTATAGAAGAAAAAGATTTTAAAATGTTTCTACAAATTCTCGCACCATTTGCTCCACATATAACAGAAGAGATTTGGCAGAGTCTTAAAGAGAAAAAATCAATACACAAGAGTATTTGGCCAAAGTGGGATAAGAAGAAAATAATAGATGATATTATAAAAATAGCAGTTCAAGTAAATGGTAAAGTTCGTGCAGAGATAACAGTAGGAAGAGACACAGAAGAAGAGGAAGTTAAAAAAATGGCTCAAAAAGATAAAAATATAGCTTCTTGGGTAGAAAACAAAGAAATAAAAAGAATTATTTATGTAAAAGGGCGAATTATTAACATAGTAGTCTAGTTTTATTTGTGTATATTAAGTATAATATATAATACACATTAGTATTTATTAATTATCAGAGTAATCATTATTCCCGTAAAAATTTAATTAAATTCACGGGATGTAAAAAAATATGGAATCAAAAAGAATAGAATTTTTTAACAAGCTATCTTTCGTTATATTATTAGCAACAATATTCATCTCATTATTCTTTTTTATACCCTATGTCCCCGTAAATCTCGATGCCAGTAAAGGATTTCTGTTATCCATAGGAGCCACTTTGTCTGTATTTTTCTGGTTAATAGCTAGACTTGGTGAAGGCAAATTTACTATACCACGTGATAGATTAATTCTTTTTGCTGGGATTATTCCTCTAGTATTTTTAGTTTCCTCATTTTTCTCTTCATCTCTCTATGTCTCATTGTTTGGCAGTGGTTTTGAGATGGGTACTTTTGGTTCGATATTGATATTATTTGTTATATTCTTTTTGTCTTCTGTTTACTTTCAGACAGAAAAACGCTTGTGGTATTTCATTGGAGCTCTATTTTTGGGAGCTTTAATTCTCTCTATTTTTGAACTTTTAGTTCTTGCTTCGTCTATTCCTTTTTTTCATTTTCCCCAATTTTCTTCAGCATTATTACAGGGAGTATCTTCTGGTAACCTCGTCGGTAGTTGGAATAATTTTGCAATTCTATTTGGGCTTATTGTTTTACTCTCCTTATTTACACTTGAATTTCTAAAAACAAAAGGTTTTATTCTTATTGCTCAATACTTTCTATTGGTAACAGGCCTGTTTTTTTTAGTAGTTATCAATGTACCCCTTGTTTGGATTTTAGTTGGAATATTCTCAATAATAATATTTGTATATAGTATTTCAATTCAACATGCAGGCATTAGAATAATCCATGGTGCAGATGATAAAAAGAGGTTTCCTTTTGCAGCTATTGTTATCGTCTTTTTTTGTTTAGTATTTTTAATTGGAAGTAATTCTCTTGGTGGATTAGTTTCTAAATATGTAAACCTTTCAAATCCAGAGGTTCGTCCGTCTATTATAACAACCTCACAAATTGCTTGGAAATCGATTAAGCACAATCCTTTTTTTGGAACTGGTCCAAATACATTTACTATTGATTGGGCTTTATGGCAACCAAAAGAAATTGCGCAAACAATTTTTTGGAATGTTGATTTTTCAAATGGTTTTAGTACTTTAACTACATTTGCTGTTACTACAGGAATTATTGGTTTATTTGCTTGGATACTCTTTCTCTCAGTCTTTGTAATCAGAGGAGTCCAATCTTTGAGAGTTGCACTAAAAGATCCATTGTCAAATTATTTTATTTTGACAACCCTAATGATTGCATTATATTCTTGGATTACATTTATTTTGTATACTCCAAATATTATAATGTTGATGCTCGCATTTACATCAAGTGGAATCTTGATAGGAATACTTGTTTTTAAGCAAGTTGTTCGTGTTAAAGAATTTTCTTTCTTAAATGATCCACGAAATAGTTTCTTTGCTATTTTATCCCTAATGATATTAATGTTAGTGACGCTATCAGTTACTTATTTATATGTTGAAAAATTTACTTCAGTTATATATTTTTCAAAAGGATTAAATACAAACAACACTATGGAATCCCTTGTTCATTCCGAGAGAATGCTTGTAAGCGCAGTTTCCTTAGACAAGAATGATATTTATTACAGAACACTTTCTCAAATATATATTGGTCAGATAGGAGTTCTCATAAATGATAAAAATACCTCCCCTGATACTCTTAAATCGACCCTTCAACAATTAATAAATCTTGCCCAAAATTCTGCTACTTTAGCCGTTAGTCAAAATCCAAAACAATATTTAAATTTTTTAAATCTAGGAAATGTGTATAGCTCTCTCGTTCCACTTGAGGTTGAGGGAAGTTATGAAAGTGCTGTTAAGTCATATACTAATGCAGGGCAGTTAGCTCCAAATAATCCATCAATTTTACTTGCCCGTGCAGAATTAGAAGTAATCAAAAAAAATAATGATGAAGCTAGAAAATTTATTGAACAAGCTTTATCTATGAAGTCAAATTATTCTGATGCCTTATTGCTTCTTGCTCAAATTGAAACAAATGAAGGTAATAATCTCGCCGCTATTAAACAAGTAGAAAAAGCAACAAGCCTCAATCCTAATGATGCAAATCTCTTCTTCCGCCTTGGACTTCTTCGTTATAATAATCTTGATTATGCAGGGTCTGTTGGTGCTTTTGAGAGAGCTGTAATTCTTGATAATAATTACCTTAATGCTCGCTACTTCCTTGGTTTGTCTTATCAAAAAGTCGGTAAAAAAAGTGATGCTTTGATTCAATTTAAAATTTTAAGTCAAGTTTTACCTGATAATCAAGATATAAAGAAGGCCCTATCATCATTGACCAGCTCGGTGTCTGAAACGCCTACAGTTACAACCCCAACAACAACGACTGACACAAAAGATACAAAAACTAAACCAGTTATTAAACAGCCTTTAATAGAACAACCTCAATAGCTTTCCCTTTTATTGATGCCTAAAAGGATATTAACATTTCTCAATAAAGAATTTAGTGGAATAAACGAAGCTGCCTTGTTACTTGGTGGTTTTGCTTTCCTTTCTCAATTACTTGGTCTTATTAGAGACAGAACTCTTGCTACTGTTATTGGACCAGGGCCTGTTCTCGATATTTACTATGCCGCTTTTCGTGTGCCAGATTTTCTTTATATTTCAATTGCATCTCTTGCTTCAATAACAGTTCTTTTGCCTTTTTTGATGGATAGAATAAAAAAGGAGGATGGAAATAATAAAGCTCGTTTATTTTTGAACAATGTATTTAGTGCCTATATGATTTTTATGATCATAGCTAGTGTCATCATTACTATTCTAATGCCTTATATAGCACGTTATATTGCTCCTGGTTTTACGCAAGCTCAACTGTCCTCACTTGTAATCACAAGCCGAATAATGCTTCTCTCACCAATTTTTATTGGATTATCAAATTTAATAGGTTCAGTTACTCAATTATTTAGGAATTTCTTTATTTTTTCATTATCACCATTATTTTATAATTTTGGAATATTGTTTGGCATAGTATATCTTTATCCTGTTTTTGGAGTATATGGACTTGCTTATGGAGTTATTCTTGGAGCAATTTTACATTTACTTGTACAAGTTCCAATTGTTATTAGTCATGGGTTATTCCCCAGGTTGACATTTAAAATTAATTGGTCAGAAATTTTTCAAGTGATGAAATTATCATTACCTCGGACTTTAGCACTTTCTTGTAATAGTTTTGCTTTTATTTTTCTAATATCCATGGCTTCAACTCTTAAAGAAGGTTCTATATCGTTATTTACTTTTTCTTATAATCTTCAGTCTGTACCAGTAGGGATTATAGGAATATCGTATTCTGTTGCGGCTTTTCCTGTTTTAGTAAAATCTTTTTTAATAAAAGATATGGATAATTATATAAATCATATTATTGGGGCAGCTCGTCAAATTATATTTTGGTCATTACCTATTATTGTTTTGATTGCGGTACTTCGTGCTCAGATTGTACGTGTGGTCCTTGGGTCTAATGCTTTTACTTGGTCAGACACAAGATTAACGGCGGCTGCCATTTCTTTATTTGTAATATCATTAGCTTCACAAAGTTTAGTTCTTTTATTTGTTAGAGGGTATTACGCGGCTTCTCGTACAAAGAAACCTCTTATTATAAATATATTTTCATCTTTCATGCTGATTATATTTGCCTACCTAATACTTTATATATTTAAGTCTTATCCGTACTCACTTTCTTTTCTGGAGTCTTTGTTGCGTGTAAGCGATGTCAAGGGAACTATTATGTTAGCATTACCCTTGGCTTATACTTTAGGGTCACTGCTTAATTTCTTTTTAATTTGGATTCTTTTTAAGAGAGATTTTTTAAAGTCTCAGAGTTCTATGCTCGGTAATACTTTTTTTCAAAGTTTGACAGGAGCTTTAACAATGGGAATTTTTGCTTATATTTCACTTAATCTTTTAAGTAATATTTTAAATCTGGATACATTTTGGGGAATATTTTTACAAGGTTCAATCTCCGGTTTAATTGGTGTTGGATTTGGAATAATTGTTCTACTTATAATTAAGAATAAAGAATTATTAGATATCATTAAAGCCTTAAATCATAAATTCTGGAAGAAAGAAGTTATTGCTCCAGAACAGATAGAATTATAGATTATTATATTCAGCTTTCTATTTAAAACTTTTTTTGTTAGTATAAGAGAATGGATAGAAATAAGGAAGATATAAAATCAATCAAAAATTTTTCAATTATTGCCCACATTGATCATGGTAAGAGTACTTTGGCTGATCGAATGCTCGAATTTACTGGGACAATTGAAAAACGTAAAATGAAAGACCAAGTACTAGACTCTATGGAGCTTGAAAGAGAGCGTGGAATCACTATTAAAATGCAACCCGTACGAATGGAATATATTGTAGATGGTAAAAAATACATATTAAACCTAATAGATACTCCAGGGCACATAGATTTCTCTTATGAAGTGTCTCGAGCACTAAAGGCTGTAGAAGGCTCAATATTGCTCATAGATGCGACTCAGGGTGTCCAAGCTCAAACCCTTACTACTTTACAAATGGCTCGTGATTCTGGGCTTGTTATTATTCCGGTACTTTCAAAAGTTGACTCACCACTGGCACGTGTTGATGAGGTTCGAATGGAAGTTGCTTTGCTTCTTGATATTGATCCTGACTCTATACTTTTGATTTCTGGTAAAACAGGGTTTGGTGTTCCAGAACTTCTTTCCGAAATAATAAAAAAGATTCCATCACCATCTCTCTCAAAATCTGAAATAGAAAAAGCTGATCAAGCTCGCGCTCTTGTTTTTGATTTTAAATATGATAATCATCGCGGAGTTATTGTTTATGTACGAGTTATAGATGGAGAATTTAAAAAAGGTGAGTCACTATTATTTGCGATTTCATCTGAAAGGTTTATTTGTCTTGAAGTGGGTATTTTTGCTCCTGCTGAAGAACCAAGAGAAAGTATAAAAACAGGCGAAATTGGTTATATTGTAACAGGTATTAAAAAGCCCGGCATTGCATCAGTTGGAGATACTATTACATTTGCAAAAAAACCATCAATTCCACTTCCTGGATACATGAAACCAAGCCCTGTAGTTTGGGCCTCTGTGTATCCAGAGAGTCAGGACGATTTTCCAAATTTAAAACAAGCCTTAAGCCGTCTACGACTTTCTGATTCTTCTTTTTCATTTGAAGAAGAGTCTTCTGGTACTCTGGGGCGTGGGTATCGTTGTGGATTTTTGGGGATGCTACATCTTGAGATTATAGTAGAGAGGTTGAATAGAGAATTTAATTTACAACTTGTTGTGACAATGCCTTCTATTACATACAAAGTTTCCTTACGAAATGGAAAAGAGGAAACTATTTATTCACCACACCTTTTCCCTGATGATGGTAACATTCTAAAAGTATTTGAACCATGGGTTAATGTAAAAATAATTACACCATCTGTATATACTAGTTATCTGATGCCATTTTTATATGATCATGAAGGAATAGTTAAAACTACAGAAAATTTTGGAGACAATAGGTCTTCTATTATGCTTTCCATGCCACTTCGGGAACTCATGAGAAATTTCTTTGATGATATGAAAAGTCTCACTTCGGGGTATGCTTCTATTTCTTATGAAATAGGGGAATACAAACCTGCTGATGTAGTGCGTATGGATATAATAGTCGCCAATGAACCAATGGTAGCATTTTGTCGAGTAGTATCTAGAAGAAGAGTTGAGGAAGAAGCTAAATCACAAGTGGAAAGGTTACAAAAAATTATTCCTCGTCAGCAATTTGCATTTAAAATTCAAGCCAAAGCACTTGGAAGAATAATATCATCAGAAGGAGTTTCAGCTTTTCGAAAGGATGTGCTGATGCATGGTAGTAAGGTTGTGGGAGGTGGTGATATAAGTCGTAAAAAAAAGCTGCTTGAGAAACAAAAGAAAGGTAAAAAACGCCAACAAGCCGGAGCAAAAATAAACATCTCTCATGAGGTGTTCCTAAAAATGATGAGAAGTAGTGATAATTAACTATTTAAACAAAATAGGCATATAAAGCATAATCATACTGATTATTACTAATATTCCAATGACGGCGAAAATCTTCTCAACTTTCTTTTTATTCTTTTGATTGAAAATCATGCTATAATAATAGCATAAAAATGGCAGAATTCAAGAGTAAAAAAACTAATAACTTTTGGCATTCACCGCTCGTTCTTCTTGCGCTTTTTTGTGTTTTAATATTATTTATATATAATATGGTTGGTCTGTTTGAAAAAGAAAGAGAAACATCAAAAAAGAAAGAGTTAATTCTAGATAAAATTGAAACCCTTAGAAATCGAGAAAAGAGTTTAAATAGTGATATCGAAAAATTAAAAACAGAAGAAGGTGTTGAAGAAACAATCAGAGATAAGTTTCAGGTTGTGAAAGATGGTGAGAAGATGGTGGTAATTGTTGACGAAGAAATAAAGAAGGAGGAACCTCTTTTGCCTAAAAATTCACATGGTTTCTGGGGATGGATTAAAAAGACTTTTGGGTTAAAATAATATTTAAAATGCGGGATTGGTTTAGTGGTAGAATGCGACCTTCCCAAGGTTGAGGCACGGATTCGATTTCCGTATCCCGCACTTTGTACCAGAAACAAGCATCGGGTGCGGGTTTGATTCCCGCCTATCGCACATGAATTTTTTATGAGGAGTGGTTTTGTCAATATTTGCATATTTTATCACTATGATATACTAAAAATAGGTAGAAAATTATTAACTAATAAAATTATAATTATGAATAAAGTAATAGTATATAGCACGCCTACGTGTCACTTTTGTCACATGGCAAAAGATTTCTTTAAGGAAAAAAATATAGCATTTGAAGATTTTGATGTATCTCAAGATTTAGCTAAACGTAAAGAGATGGTAGATAAAAGTGGGCAAATGGGAGTACCTGTTATTTTGATAGGAAACCAAATAATAGTTGGTTTTAATAAACCAAAAATAGTTGAGCTCTTAGGAATTACAGAGTAGCATTCTTTTTAAGAATATCGTATTATAAAAGCACCAGAAATGGTGTTTTTATAATTTGCCCTCGTAGTTCAATGGATAGAACAGTTCCGTCCTAAGGAATAGATGTCAGTTCGATTCTGGCCAGGGGCACAAGAATAATAAACTTTGCATAAAGTTTATTATTCTTGTGCCCCTGGCCAAGTAAACTTATTTACTTGTGTGCTAGAATCGAAAACCTTGAGTATATTTTTTTAAAATTATTATTTTTAAAAAATATGAAAGGTGTACTGAACCTGTAAGGTTCGATAAGTGTAATCACGGTCTGGCCGAGGGCACCTTTTATTTTTTAAGTAAATATGATAAAGTACTACTAATGGATGATGAAACAAAAAAGTTAATAGTAGACAATTATGCTTTAAATAAGGAGAATAATGTCATGCTGAAAAAGCTTATTAATTTTCAGAAGTGGAATCAAGTATACAAGGTTGTCTATTGGGCTGTAATTATACTATTCTCATTTGGTGCTCTTTATTTTATAAAGCCATTTTTAAATACATTAGTTGGTGTTTATACGGGAGGAGTAGGGGTTTCAGATATGGGTAGTGTCACCAAAAATTTAGGTAATAGTACAAAAGATATGACAGAATTATTGAAGTCTTTGAATGGTAATTAGATTTCTATAAAGTTAATTTATGCCGAGATAGCTGTTTTGGTGGGAAAAGCATCAAGGTGGTATAAAATAAGTTTGAAATTAAAATAGTAACATGCCGAGATAGCTCAGTTGGTAGAGCGCTCCCCTGAAGAGGGATAGGTCCCCAGTTCGAATCTGGGTCTCGGCACAACAATTAAAAATTCCAGAAGCACTTGCTTCTGGAATTTTTAATTGTTTATATAGATTTAACTTTCAGTTTTGTCTCCTTGTTCTTATCTATCTTTGGAAGTTTGATGATGAGTAATCCATGTTTCTCGATAGCTTCTGCTTCTTCAGGATTTACTTCTTCGGGGAGAGATATAGTTCTCGAAAATATTCCCCAGTAGAGTTCTTGTAAAAAATAATCGGATTTATTTATTGATTGATTTTCTTCTCTCTTCCCACGAATTGTTAGTGAGTCTCGAGTTATGTTTATAGAAAGATTATCTGGATGAACTCCTGCAATCATTGCTTGTACAATGATCTCACTTTGAGTTTGATATAAATCAATAGTAAGTTCTGCTTCTTGTTCTTCTTCCCATTTTGAATCTTTGTTTTCACTATCTCCTAGTCCCTCGATATCTCTTCCACTCAAACTTATTTTCTTACTTTGTTCATTAGGTGAAACCTCTACTTCTTCTTCATCATCCATACGAATACTACCCGTAAGACGTTCTAAAAATGATCTTTTTTTCATATATAATTTATTATTGTTGTATCGGAATAATAGTTGTTCCCATACGTTTTATTTTTTCAAATATAAGTATATTAATAATCGCGACGACCCACAAGAATCCAAAAACAGAAAGGAAATTTTCACCGCTTCCTTTCATTATAAAAAAATTAAAGATACTATGCAATAGGACAGCTGCAATGATTCCAATAAATAAATAAGTTATTTTATATTTCTGTAAATAAAAAGATAATCCAAGGGCACTACCTATCATTCCGCTTGCGATTGCATGGAGTAATGTAGACCCTAGAAATCGCAAATTTCCAGTGAGCATTCCTACAATACTTCCACCAGTATTTAGTGGTTGTATTAGATATAAAACATTCTCAAAAGCAGCAAACCCGAGAGCTGTGGCAATAAAATACATTGGAAAGTCTATAGGTTTTCTTATTATATTGTTTC
Organism: Minisyncoccia bacterium; assembly: GCA_038323465.1. Classification (GTDB taxonomy): domain Bacteria; phylum Patescibacteriota; class Minisyncoccia; order Phycocordibacterales; family UBA9973; genus UBA8515. The sequence continues at coordinate 21,910 of JBBQGX010000004.1, forward strand.
CAAAAATAATAAATGATATACCAATAAGTTTTAATAATTCCTCAATTCCAGCCCAAACTATTATTTGAGTTGTATTATTTGTTATAAAACTCATAGTAGACTTCTCCATCCACATAGCTAATATAACCATAATTCCTCCAAGGACAAAAGATATAACTATCATTATGATAGGTTCTGGTTCATCGTTGTCCTCCTCATACAACCAAAACCATAACCACAAAATAGCAGGCAACGCACCCCCTAAGATTGCGTATATAATTGTGTATGGGTTGTGATCTATAACACTGCTCATATAATTATTTAGGCCACTTTTCTACCATTAATAATTTCTTGTTTTCAACTGGCCCTCCTGCAACGTTATGTGTAGCATTTCGGACAGGCATCATGCTCCAGATTTCTTCTGTAACAAAAGGCATGAAAGGGTGGAGGATTTTCAAAGATTTTTCTAGAATTTCCAATAGTAATGTTTGTCTTGAGGTTTTACTTTCTTCATCGCTTCCCATTAATACGGGTTTACTATTCTCAATTATCTCGTCAGCAAAAGTATGCCAGATGTAATGATAAATTTTTTCAGCTGCTAAATAAAATCTAAATTCTTCCATATCACTTGTAATATCTTTAATTTCTATATCAAATTTTTCCATAATCTCTGCATCCTGTGTATTTAGTGCTGATTTTTTAAATTGCTCTGGAAGACTCGAAAATACAAACCTTGTTATGTTCCAAAGTTTATTTGCAAAGTTTTTATAACCTTTGATTCTATCTCTTGAAAGTGCCAAATCCATACCAGGAGTATTTCCAACAACAAGTGCTATACGCAGTGCATCTGTTCCAAATATATCTACAAGTTCAATAGGGTTTACTACATTACCTTTTGATTTACTCATTTTTTCACCTTTTTCATCATTTACTAGTCCATGTAGATATACATTATTAAACGCAACCTCATCTCGAAGGTAAAGTGCAAAGATAACCATTCTAGGTATCCATTTGAATATTAAATCACGTCCAGTTTCCATAACCGAAGTTGGATGATAAATATCTAAATCTTTTGTATCTGGATATCCGAGAGAGAGCAGAGTCCACTGACCAGAGGAGAACCATGTATCAAATGTATCTGTGTCTTTACGAAGTTCTCCACCACAAGGGCAAACCGTCATCTCATCTTTTAAATCTGAAAATCCTTTTTTACATAAATTACAAATTTTAGCAGGGATAGGAATTCCCCAAATAATCTGTCTCGAGATGTTCCAGTCTATAGTATTTGTCATCCAATATCGAAATATTTTCTCGTAGTTGTCAGGATAGAATTTTATCTTGCCACTATTTACTGCATCGAGTGCTCGATCTGCGAGTGGTCTCATTTTTACAAACCACTGGTCTTTTATTTGTGGCTCAATGATAGTGTTGCATTTGAAACATACCTTTACATTATGTTTATAAGCTTCATCTATTTTTACAAGTAATCCTTTTTCTTTTAATTTTTCAATTATCATTGGACGTGCTTTTGAAATATGAATTCCTTCAAATTCTCCAGCAATAGGGAGAAGTTTACCTTTCCAATCGATAATTTGTTCTTTGTCTAGGTTGTGTCTCTCTGCAATATCAAAGTCTACTTGGTCGTGCCATGGAGTTATAGTCATTACTCCAGTTCCAAACTCCATATCAACACTTTCATCTTTTATAACAGTAGCGGTGATTGGGCCATTTATCCATTCCAAATCGATTTTTTGTCCATCTTTATATTCTGCATATCTTTTATCCAAAGGATGAATCGTTACATATTTATCTCCGAATTTTGTTTCAGGACGTGATGTACTTATTACAAATGGTCCATACTGAAGATAATAGAATGGTTCTGTTCTTTCTTCAAATTCTGTCTCAACTTCAGATAAGGAAGTCTGGTGTTTTGCACACCAGTTTACAATACGATCACCACGATAAATCAAATCATCTTTAAACATTTTATCAAAAGTTTGTTGGACAGTTTTTACTACATCAGGGTCAAGAGTAAATTTCTCACGTGACCAGTCACACGATGCTCCAAGTCGGCGAACATCATTTTCCATGAATTTTTTATTATCCATTGTAAAATCATAGATTTCTTTGTATAAATCTTCAGGCTTCATATCAAAACGTGATCTTCCTTCTTTTTCTAATTTTCTCTCATATACTATCTGTGTTTCAAATCCGGCATGATCTGCTCCGGGAACCCAGAGTGTTCTTTCTCCTTTCATTCTATGATATCTAGTCATGATGTCTTCGAGAGTCACAAATAGGGCATGACCCGCATGAAGTCGGCCATTAGCATTTGGTGGTGGCATTACAATAGTAAAAGGTTTAGCATCTTTATCTGTCACTCCTTTTTCTATACAAACATCTGGATTGAAAAATCCACTTTCTTCCCATATTTTATAAATACGGTCCTCCGTCTCCTTTGGGTCATAAGGTTTTAATAGCTTTGGGTCTATCCCAATAGAATTTTGTTGCATTTTTGTGTCTGATGTAGTGTTATCTTTTTGCATATTTATTATAGGGTTATTTTTTATATTGGTTAATTCTAACGGGACAAGTATCTGGTTGTTCGTAAGTCATATGTAAAATATAGCATTTTTTAAAGATAATTTCAAAAATTACAAACTCATATTTCCATTTGCTTTGAGTTTTAAACTCTTGTGGTTTTTTACAAACTTTTTATTTTGATATTGATAGTATCCAGCGATGGCAATCATGAGAGCATTGTCGCCAGTGAGGGCACGTGTAGGGAAGTAAACCTTTGTTTTTGAGTAAGGTCTTGCCTTGCTCAAATTTTTATTTATTTCCTTAATTTTATTTTTCATTTGCTCTTGCAGGTAAGAGTTTGCAGAAACACCACCTCCAACTATGAGAGTTTTAATTTTGTATTCTTTGATAGCTTTAGTAGTTTTGTGTACGAGTACTTCAATAGCTGAGTCCTCAAACTCTTTTGCAATTTTTTTCTTCAGGCTATCATTCAATTCTCCTATATCACGAATCATATAAAGTACTGCTGTTTTCAAACCAGAGAAAGAAAAATCATAATCTTTTGTATATATCATTGGGCGAGGTAATTTAATCTTATTAAATATTTCGCTCGATATATTATTCCCGTCAGCGCACATAATTTTCTGCTGAAAATTTGTTATGCTCGGCTCGACAGCCTCCGCAATGCTTCCTGGAACAATATATTCTCGCTTCATATTTTTACGTTCTTCTTTTGCCAATTTTGAAATCTCTGGTCCTCCAGGGTAAGGAAGTCCTAGCATGCGAGCAACTTTATCAAATGCTTCCCCGACTGCATCATCGCGAGTTTGTCCTATCTTTTTATATTTCATCCAATCTTTTATAAGAACGAGTTCTGTGTGCCCACCAGATACTAACAGCGTAAGCATTGGGAATAGTTCATTTTTATTTTCTACGGTGAAAGTTTTCCCTTTTTTAGGAAATATTGAGAATACATGTCCTTCCATATGATTCACTGGTACAAGTGGGATATCCCAAAGTACGCTAAGAGCCTTTGCAAAACCAATCCCTACCCATAGAGCGGGGACGAGCCCTGGACCTGTTGTGATTGCTATTGCATCAATGTCTGGTTTTTCAATACTTTCCATGTCCTTAACAAAATTTTCATGCAAATATTCTTCTCTCTCTAGTATTTTCTGAATTTTATTTTTTATTTTTTTATCAATTGTTAAATGTTTTGTGTCTTTAAACATTTTTGATTTTTTTAGAATTTTTATAAGAATTGGTAATATATTCTTATCATGTTCACGTTTTGCCATCATAGGGAAAACACCACCATATTCTTTATGGATATCTATCTGAGAAGAAATCTCGTTTCCAAGTATTTTGAACTTTTCTTTTTTACCTTCTTTTTTGACTTCTACTATTGATATAGCTGTCTCGTCGCAAGAAGTTTCTATGGCTAAAATCCTCATTTAATATTATTTGGGAGCTCAGCTCCCAAATGGTTAATTATTGTTATTCTTCAATAAAAATACTATAACACAAGGGTTTTTATTTGACTACTGTTTGTGGTAGAATGGGAATATGGAAAAGAAACACATTATAACTATTGCTGGAAAGCTTGGTAGTGGTAAGTCTTCAACTGCTAAGAAAGTTGCTGAGATTTTAGGTTACGAGCATTATTCTACTGGAGATTTTATGAGAGAAATAGCAACAGAAAGAGGTGTATCATTGGGTGATTTAAGTGTTATCGCTGAAACTGACCCCTCTATTGATAAAGAATTAGATGATCATAATTTAGATATTGGGAAAAAAGAAAATATAGTTTTAGATTCAAGGCTTGGTTTTTATTTCATACCAAATTCATTTAAAGTTTTTTTTGAGCTTGATCCAGAAACTGCATCAGAGAGAATCTTAAAAGATAAAGAAAATAATCCAAACAGAAACAAAGAGTCCACTGGTTCTTTTGATACGAAAGAAAGTATTATAGATAAAATAAATTTAAGATTAGAAAGTGAAAGAAAAAGATATAAAGATTTATATTCTATTGATGACCATACTGCACACTCTAACTTTGATTTAATTATAAATACCAAAGAACTTTCACTTGAAGAAGTTTCTAAAAAGGTCATAGAAGAGTACAGTAACTGGCTTAATAAATAACATGAAAATACTCAATGATTTACTAAATGATATAAACATAGTTGAATCACATGGCAATATAGATGTGGGTGTTTCTTCTATATCACTTGATTCAAGAATCATTGAGTCTCATTCTCTTTTTGTAGCTTTGTCTGGAAATGTTTTAGACGGACATGATTTTATCGATGAAGTTATTGAAAAAGGTGCTAAAACTATCGTTTATGAAAAAAATATAAAAGATTTTAAACACGGGATTACTTATCTTAAAGTTACAGATACTCACTTTATCGCGGGAATTCTTGCAAGTAATTTCTATGGTAATCCATCAAGTAAGATGAAACTAGTAGGTGTGACAGGCACAAATGGTAAGACAACAACAGCTACACTGCTTCACCAACTTTTTCGTGATTTAGGTCATAATGCTGGAATGATAGGAACTATTGTAAATAAAATAAATGATGAATCTTTTGAAGCAATTAGAACAACTCCAGATCCTATTAATTTAAATAGACTGCTGGCAGAAATGATTGATGCTGGTTGTGAGTATTGTTTTATGGAAGTCTCCTCACATTCTGTATCAGAAAAAAGAATTGACGGGCTTACTTTTGCAGGAGGTATTTTCACAAATCTAACACTGGATCATTTAGATTATCACAAAACATTCGATAATTATGCGGAAGCTAAAAAAGGATTTTTTGATATGATTACATCTACTGGTTTTGTTGTTGCCAATATTGATGATGATAAAGGAGAGTATATGTTGAGCTCTACGAAGGCACATAAATACCGTTTAAGTCTTAAAAAAGAAGCTGACTTTAATGAAAGACTAGAAACAAAATTAATAGGAGAATTTAATATTTATAATGTTCTAGGTGTTTATGCTGTTGCAGTTTTACTTGGGCAAGATAAAGATAAAGTTAGGGAAATAATTAAAACACTTGAGCCAGTTGCTGGTAGATTCCAATATATTAAAGGAGAAGAGAGTAGCATTATTGGTATTGTAGATTATGCTCATACACCAGATGCACTTGAGAATGTTTTGAAAACTGCAAATGAAATGAAAAAAAATGGCAAGCTCATCGCTATTGTTGGTTGTGGAGGGGATAGAGATAGAAGTAAGCGCCCGATAATGGCTCGTATCGGTTATGATATGAGTGATATTCTTATACTTACATCAGATAATCCTCGCACTGAAAAGTCCGAAGACATACTAGATGAAATGTGTAAGGGATTACCCGAAAATTATCTGACTGAACCTAAGGAAGTTTATGTTATTACTAATCGACATGAAGCAATAGAAAAAGCCTGTTTTTTGTCATTGCCAAACGATATTATTTTGATTGCTGGTAAGGGTCATGAGACATATCAAGAAGTGAATGGAATTAAAACACATTTTGATGATATGGAAGAATTGAAGAAATATTTGAAGTAGATAACAACTAATTAAAACCCTGCAGATTTACCTTTGAATCCGAACACTGTAAGATGAGAAATTATGAAAGAATTCAATCATTTTAATTTGAGCGAGCGTAAAAGAGTTGAAAGATATTTAAGATATGGAAAAAGCTTGCGAGAAATAGCAAGAATATTAG
>JBBQGX010000005.1:0-26304 GCA_038323465.1 Minisyncoccia bacterium
TAATCAAATCAGGCTCTGTCCTAGGCTCTTTTACCTATCACTTCACTCAAACCCTAAAGAAAGGAATGACCAATAACGAAGTCAAAGAACTACAAAACTATCTAATAAAGAATGGTTATCTATCTATACCAACATCTACCAACTTCTTTGGAAATCAAACACTCAATGCTATCAAAGAGTATCAAAAAGCTAAAGGACTTACTCCTGATGGTATAGTAGGGAAGGAGACGAGAATAAAGCTAAATAATTGATTTTTGATATTTAAAAATATAGCTGTAAAATATGTTAGAATAAACACATGAACATTGGCGTATTTGATTCAGGATTGGGGGGACTTTGGGTACTTAAGCATTTAAGGGAGAAATTGCCCGAATATAATTATGTTTTTCTTGGTGATCAAGCAAATGTGCCTTATGGTGGCAAAACTCCCGATGAGCTTTTTGATATAGCCACAAAGGCTCTAGATTACCTCTATGGCAAGCAAAATTGTGCTGGGGTGATACTTGCTTGTAATACTATAAGTTCTACTATTTATGACCGTCTGCGAGTTTGGAAAGACGAGCATTATTTTGGCAAAATTCTTTTTGGTATAGTTCGTCCAACTGTTGATGGATTAGAGATTGATCAACCAACGGTAATTTTTGCGACTCAACGGACATGTCTGTCAGAAGTTTATGAAAAATTTTTTAATGAACATATAAAAAGTTATATAAAAATTCCATTACCTGATCTTGCTCACAAGATTGAAAAAGGCGAAGATGCTTTGCCTTACATTTCTTCTTTTAATAGTATTGTTTCAAGCGAGATTAAAAGAGGGGCACTTCTTTGCACTCATTATGGTATTGTTCGCGATGATTTTAAAAAGGTTTATCCAAATATTACTGAATGGATATATCAAGAAGATTTGATACCAGATTATTTGATAGAGTATTTTAAAGAATTTCCTGACCGAGAATTATTTTTCGGTCGTGACAGCAATATTTCAATTTTTATTACAAAAGAAAATGAAGTTTTTAATAATTTTGCCGATAAGTGGTTTGGTCGTGATATAAAAGTAAATTTAGTAAAAATATAAATAATTTAATTTATTATGATAATAGATATATTTGATGAATCATACAAAAAGTTAAACAAGGCCCAACGTGAGGCTGTGGATACTATTGATGGCCCTGTGATGGTAGTGGCGGGGCCTGGAAGTGGAAAGACTCAAATACTGTCACTTCGTGTTGCAAATATTTTAAAACAAACAGACATCCCACCACATGGTATATTGTGTCTTTCTTTTACGGAAGCAGGGGCGATAAACATGCTCAATCGCCTAAAATCTATGATAGGAGTTGAGGCTTATAAGGTAAATATATTTACATTTCATGCTTTTGGTACAAACATAATAAGTCGTTATCCTGAATATTTTTTTAATCATGCAAGTCTTTCTCCGGCTGATGAGCTTGTCCAGAGGGAGATAATGACAGAAATTTTAAAATCACTAGATCACAAAAATCCATTTTCAAGTTTTCATCCTGAAGAGGGATATGTTTTTTTGAAAGATATTTTATCAAGGATTTCTCAGATAAAAAAAGCAGGTATAATACCAGATGAATTCATTAAAATAATTTCTCATAATAAAAAAATATTAGATCAGATGAACTCATTTTTGGGTGATGTTTTTGCAGATAGACTTTCATCAAAAATATTTCCTAAAATAGAAAAATTAATAAAAAACTGGGAAGAAGTTGACGTTTCAGGTTTTCCATCAGACTATTTTAGTTCAATATTACAACCATTAATAACATCATTAAAAAAAGCATTAGATGAATCAATAGATATAAATAAAACTGGCCCACTGGGAGAGTGGAAGAAAAAATATACAACAGGGACAAATGAGAATATTAATTTAAAATCATTTGATAGTATTGATAAACTAGAAAATCTTGGAATTGTATATAAAAAATATAAAGACGAATTGTTTGAACGTAGTTACTTTGACTATGATGACATGATACTTGAAGTTATCGAAGCTATAAAGAAAAATGAAAATCTAAAAGCAGAACTACAAGAGCAATTTCTGTATATTATGATAGATGAGTTTCAGGATACAAATGATGCTCAGATAAGACTGATTAGACTTTTGATTGATAACAGAGTGAATGAAGGTAAGCCAAACATAATGGTGGTTGGGGATGATGATCAGGCTATTTATCGTTTTCAAGGGGCGGATGTTTCAAATATTATGAGTTTTCATAAAAATTATAGTTCTATAAATAAACCAATAGTCATGACTGAAAATTATCGTTCTGGGCAAAACATTTTGGATTTAGCTAGAAGTATAATAATCACAGGGGGGAATAGATTGGAGGGCATAGTTCCAGGTATAAATAAAGAATTAACTTCAAGTGGTGAAGAAAATAAAAAATATAAAGGCGATATAAAGAAATTAAAATTTAAAACAAAAGAACACCAATATCACAATATAGCTATTCGAATTAAAAATCTAATAGAAAAAGGTTACAATCCAAAGGATATTGCGGTGATTTCACGTAAGCATAGAGAGCTAGAAAATCTAGTCCCTTATATGCACCACTTTAATTTACCAATAGTTTATGAAAAACAGCAAAATGTTTTAGCTACTCCTCATATTCACCAACTTATACAGATGTGTAGGTTTTTAGAACAAGCCCAAAGTGAAACCCCTTCATCGGGTGATTTTCTTATGCCTGAGATACTATCATATCCATTTTGGGGATTATTACCTAAAATTATTTGGGAGATATCACTTTCTGCTAAAAGTAGACGAAACGATAAAGACGTAGATGTCCCATGGCTCTCTGTAATGCTTTCACATGGAGATAAAAAAGTTTGTGATATCGGAGAATTCTTTGTATCACTCGTAGCGAGAGTCAGATATGAACCAGTAGAATATATTTTAGAGAGTTTAATAGGCGCCAATATTCCACTTGCACCAGATGATAGTAATGATGAATTTATAACGGATATTGATATCAATAATACAAAGAATACTAAATTTGTTAGCCCGTACAAAGATTTTTATTTTAGTAAAAATAAATTAGAAAATAGTAAACCAGAATATTTGAGATTTTTATCAGGTCTTAAATTTTTCATCAATGCACTTCGCAATCACAAGGGGCAAAGTTTGTTGAAAGTTTCTGACTTGGTGAATTTTGTAAATATCCACGAGAGCAGTGATATCCTTCTCAACGACACGAGTCCTTTCACTGGGGCTGAGAATGCTGTTCAGCTTATGTCTGCTCACAAGTCAAAAGGTTTAGAATTTGAAACAGTATTTCTACTATCTTGTCAGGATGATAATTGGTCAAAAGGAGGAATGAGAAATAAAATACGATTACCAGAGAACTTGCCAATAGAACCAGAGGGTGGTGATGGAGATGATGATCTTCGTCTATTTTATGTAGCACTAACACGCGCCAAAAAGAACCTTTATTTATCGACATATTCTCATTCAAATGACGGCGGAGAATCTGTAGAAGTAAAGTTTTTAAATAATGATTTAATCGAAAATGATGAAGAGATTCAGGATGAAGACATAGACACAAGTTCTATCTTAGAAACAACAACTCCAAACTATACAGATAAAGTATACATAGAAAGTGAGAGGGCCTTTCTTGCTCCGCTTGTAGAGAATTACAAACTAAGTGCCACTCACTTTAATAATTACCTTAACCTAGTTTACGGGGAGGGTCCTAAAACATTTTTCGAGCAAAACTTAGTACGCTTTCCTCAACCGATGAGTGTTTCGAATATTTTTGGTTCATCTATCCATAAGTCACTAGAGCTTTGTCTTTTGAAATACAAAGAAAGTGGTAAACTTCCAAGCAAAGATGATGTAATTAATTTATTTAAAAAAGATTTATCAAGAAAAAGAATTTCAGAATTTGATTTAGATAAATATTTAAAAAGAGGGATTGAAGCTCTTGAAGTTTTTTATGATAAGAAGATTAAAGATTTTAAAATAACTGATAGGTGTGAAGTTGATTTTGCAAATGAAGGGGTAGTATTAAAAGATGCCCACATAACAGGGAAGATAGATTTACTCCGAATCATTGACGATGAACAAGTGGATGTTTTTGATTTTAAAACAGGTGATTTTATAAGTGATAAAAATAAAACTGAAAGTGATAAGTTGAAAGAATGGAGTTATAAAAATCAGATTATTTTCTATAAATTATTGATTGAAAATTCTAAAAATTACAAGAATTATGAGATGAGAGATGGAGTATTTCTCTTTGTAGAACCGGAAATAGTAAATGCAGTTACTATTATTCACGAGAGTCATATAGAGTTTACAGATGATGATGTAAATAGAACAAAAAAACTTATTGAAATAATTTTTAATAAAATTAAAAATTTGGATTTTGTAAATGTTGATGCATATCCAAAAACAATCAAGGGAATAGAACAATTTGAAGAAGACCTCCTCTCTTCAAGAATCTAGACTTAGGAGCTCCGCTCCCAAGTTTAAGTTTTGACAGAATTAATTATTAATTATATGATATTTAAATGAATAATCTAGAAAGTCTTCCAAAAGATAAAACACTTCAAATAGAAAATAATGTTACTTCATTAGATAAAAATATAGATAAAAATCCAGTTGAAACAAAAATCAAGGATTTTTCTGTTGTAAAATCTGTAAGCAGTGAAGAATTTAGAGATCATTATAAAAACTTTATAAATAAAAAAGATATTTCTCTTAAAAAGATTAATGAGATTCGTAATGATATAGGATTACTTGAAACTACAGAACCTTCATCTGAAATAATATCTGCTGAAAATAAATTAAAAGAGATGGCTTTAAAATCTGATATCGAATATAGTAATTATGAAATAAAAGAAGAAAATTTAGAACAGAAGGAAGAACAGAAGGAAGAACAAACTAAATCAGAGAAAAATGAAGATAAAAAATTTAAAGAAATTTCTGAAGGAGTTTTAAGAAAATTATCAGAAGTAATAATTAAGAAGAAAGAATTAGAATCAAGAGTCAGTGTCCTAAAAACATCCCCCGAATTTAAACAACTCGAAGAATCTAGATTAAATCTAGATAATAATAGAAAGATATTAGAAGAATTAAAAAATACAGATACTAGTGCAAATATTTCTTTTGGTGGTGGAAATATGAATTTTTCAGGAAATATTTCTATTGGAAATATTAGTAGTGAAATAAATATTCAAAATAAAGCTAACCAAGAAAACCAAGAGGTAGATTTAGAAAAAGAAGCTGAAGATTTATTAAAAAAGACAGAACTAGAAGTATTAAAACTTAAAAAAGAGGAAATAGAAAATGGAGTAGAAGGTATTGCGATAAAACAAAAAGAGGTAAATATTGAAACAAGACAAGTCGGGATAGAGACAAGTATATGGAGTAGTGGGGGTATGAATCAAAAAATATTTAATGAAACTTTAAAAAAAGTGATGTCACAAGAGGGTCGTGGAGAAGAAGCAGAAGAAGAGATTAAAAACAAAGATTTATTTTTAGAATTAAAAAATATCAATACAGAATTAAGATTAAATAAAGAAGAAAATAGTGTTTATTATGAAGGAATTGATAATATGCAAAATGAAATAGATGGGAAAGAATCAGAAGTAAAAGATATTAAGATTCCAAATGAAAGTAAAGTTTTAGAAATTTTAGGTAATTATAATAAAACAGAAACTGATATAAAGAAAGATACAGAAGAAGCAAGTGAAACAAAAGAAACTACTGAAAATATAGAAAGCCAGTTGGGAAAAGAGAATTTGGAATCTATTGAAAATTTAGAAAATAAAGACTCTGAATTACCTTTGAAAAAATCTGTATAGAGACTTAGGAGCTAAGCTCCTAAATTTTTACTGTTGTGTGGTTATTGAAAAATAGCCTTAAATACTGTAATATAAAAATATATGCAAGAATTAATTAAAGGCAAAGAACACCCGCTTTCTGTTGTTATAAACAAAGCTGTAAAGATTTTTACAGAGCTTGGTTTTGAGGTTGCAACAGGACCAGAGCTTGAAGATATTTATCATAATTTTGATGCATTAAATGTTCCCAAAGATCACCCAGCTCGTGATATGCAAGACACTTTTTACATAAAAGGTGATACAGATAAAGTTCTAAGAACTCACACTTCTTCTGTTCAGATTCGTTTTATGGAAGAATTTGCAAAGAGAGGTGGGGAAGTCCCTTTTGCTATAATTGCTCCTGGAAAAGTTTTCCGCAACGAAGCAACTGACGCTACTCATGAAATGCAATTTTATCAAATCGAAGGACTAGTAATAGGAAAAGATATTAATATGGCAAACCTGAAAGGAGTACTTTCTCATTTTTATAAAAAAATGTTAGGAGATGATACAAATTTACGTTTTCGTCCAAGTTTCTTTCCTTTTACTGAACCTTCAATTGAGTTTGATTTGAAATATAAAGGACGATGGATTGAGATGGGAGGAGCTGGAATGGTTCATCCAAAAGTATTAGAAAGTTGTGGAATTGATTCCACTAAATATCAGGGCTTTGCATTCGGTCCGGGTCTTGAGAGATTGATGGTTATTAAATATCTTATGCCAGATATTCGTGCTGCTTATCAGGGGGATTTAAGATTTAATCAAATATAAAATTATGAAAATAAGTTACAATTGGTTACAAAATTATTTCGAGGAAAAATTACCTGAGCCTGGTGCAGTAGCAGAAGGGATTATTTTTCATTCATTCGAAGTAGAAGATACCGAAGTAAAAAGGAATGATACTATTTTTGATGTGAAAGTATTGCCAGATAGAAATCATGATTGTCTCTCACACTGGGGAATTGCAAAAGAAATTTCTGCTATTTTTGATTTAAAAATTAAAGAAAGAGAATATAAAAATTTTGAAGATAAATCAACCAACTTAGAAATAAAAATTGAGGATGATAAATGTCTTAGATATATGGGGCGAATAGTTAGAAATGTAAAAGTAGGTCAAAGTCCAGATTGGTTAAAAGAGAGTCTTAATGCTATTGGTCAAAAATCAATAAATAATATTGTAGACGCTGCCAATTTTGTAATGTTTGATCTTGGTCAGCCAATACATTGTTTTGATTTAGATAAATTAGAAAGTGAAAAGCTTATAATAAGAAATGGAAAAACTGGAGAAAAAATTACAACCTTAGATAAAAAAGAAATAGATTTAGATGATTCTATATTAGTTATCGCCGATGAGACAAATCCACTTGCAATAGCAGGTATAAAAGGAGGCACAAAAGCTGAAGTAGATAAAGATACAAAAAATATTGTGATTGAGGTTGCTAACTTTAATCCTATTACCACTAGAAAAACTTCCAAGAAAATAAATATTTTAACTGATGCAGTAAAGAGATATGAAAATGAACTAACCCCGGAACTTTGCTCTCTCGTTATGGATTCTATAACAGATTTAATTTATAAATTGGCGGGTGGGGAAGTTGAAAATTTTGTTGATATTTATCCTAAAAAGCCTGAACAAAATATAATAAAAATTTCAGTTGAATATATAAATAAACGCTTAGGCTCAGATTTTAGTAAAGATGAAATAGAAAGTGTTTGGAATAAATTAAATTTTAAAAACTCATCAGATGGTAATGAGTTTGAAATCATAGTTCCGTATTTAAGATTAGATTTAACTGGACCTCATGATTTAACAGAAGAAGTAATAAGAATCATAGGGTATGATAGACTCCCTGAAAAATTACCAGAAATAAATCTTGAGACTAAAGTAAATGATACTTATTATAAAATGCTTTTTACTCGTAACAAGCTCCTCTTGGATGGTTATTCTGAGGTGATGACTTATGTATTTAGAGATAAGGGAGAAGTAGAGGTTCTAGCTTCTGCTTCTGGAAAGAACTTTTTAAGAAATAATATAGAAGATGGACTTAAAGAAAGTATTAAATTAAATATATTAAATATGCCACTTTTAGGTGTTGATAATATAAAAGTTTTTGAAATAGGAACAGTATTTTTAAAGAGAGGAGAAGAGATGCATGTTGCCTATGGTGACAAAAAAGGAGTAACTGAAGTAACTCTCAATGAATTTTTTGATAAAAATGCATCTAGAGAAGAAAAAGAAAGTATGTCTTTAGAGAAGTTTATCTCATTTGTTTCAAGTAATGAAAATAATAAAATAGAACCATTCAAAATTTGGTCAATCTATCCATTTATTTCTCGTGATATTGCTGTTTGGGTTCTATTAGGTGCAGACGAGAACGAGCTTGTAAAAATTTACAAAGAAATTGGTGGAGAATTATTAGTTCGTGAACCAAAAAAGTTTGATGAATTTACAAAAGGGGACAAAACTTCTTATGCTTTTTGTTTAGTTTTTCAGTCATATAAAAAAACTTTGAAAGATGAAGAAATAAATCAAATTATGGAAAAAATAAATGAAAAAATTTCATCTTTTGGATGGGATGTTAGATAGTCCCCAGTAATTATTAAAAATTCCTTATTTTATAAGGCTAGAATTGCCTAAAATACGCTAGTATTTTAGGCAATTTTTTGTTATAATATATAGGTATCCCGCCCATAAAATGGGGTATTTTAAATCATAAAAATTATTATTAATTTTCAAATTAATGGCAAAAGAAGAAAAAAAGGTTAAAAAAGAAGGTGCTTATGGCGCAGATCAGATCTCAGTTTTAGAAGGACTAGAACCAGTTAGACGCCGTCCTGGTATGTATATTGGATCGACTGGCATTGAAGGACTTCATCATTTAATATGGGAAATATTTGATAACTCACGCGATGAGGCTATGGGTGGATTTTGTGACCATATTGAAGTAGTCATGCTTCCTGATAACTCTGTTCGCGTTGTAGATAACGGCCGTGGTATTCCTGTTGATATTCATTCAAAAACAAAAGTTTCAGCCCTTGAGACAGTCATGACGACACTCCATGCTGGAGGTAAATTCGGCGGTGATGATAGTGGTTATAAAGTTTCTGGTGGGCTCCACGGTGTGGGTGCATCTGTTGTGAATGCTCTTTCTATTTATACAAAAGCAGAAGTTCATAAAGATGGTGGTAAATATGTTCAAGAATATTCGAAAGGGTTACGTAAAGCCGCTGTCAAAAAAGTTAGTTCATCAAAAGAACATGGAACCATTATTTCGTTTCAACCTGATGAAGAAATTTTCAAACAAGTAAAATTTGACTGGGACACAATTGTGGCTCATTTACGCCAGCAAGCATATCTTGTGAAGGGTCTTCGTATCGATATTATAGACGCAAGAGAATGGGATCCGATAACAGGAGGAAAAGGTAAAAGTAGTGATTATGAAAATGCTTTCTGGTTTTCTGAAATGCAAATTGAAGTTCCTTCTACAACTTTTTATTTTGAAGGGGGACTTGTATCTCTCGTAAAATTTTATAATAAAATTGAGAAACCAATTCATTCAACTGTTTTTTATGTTGAAAAAGAATTAGAAGATGTGGGTGTTGAAGTAGCACTTCAGTATGTTGATAATTTTAGTTCCAATATTATTCCTTTTGCCAACAATATTCACACTCCAGAAGGAGGAACACATGTAACTGGTTTTAAAACAGCTCTCACTCGTGTTATCAATACTTATGGTAAGAAGAATAATTTAATCAAAGAAGCTGATGGTGGTCTAACGGGAGATGATGTGCTTGAAGGTTTAACCGTCGCCGTTTCTGTTAAATTACGTGAAATCCAATTTGAAGGACAGACCAAAGCCAAGCTTGGCTCTACTGAAGCCCAAGGTGCTGTTACAACAGTCTTTGGTGATTCTTTTGCGAGTTTCCTTGAAGAGAATCCAGATGAAGCAAAACAAATCATAGGTAAATCACTTCTTGCTCTTCGAGCCCGTAAAGCTGCAAAAGCCGCCAAAGATTCTATTTTGCGTAAAGGAGCCCTTGAAGGTATGACTCTCCCTGGAAAACTTGCAGACTGTCAGGTCAAGGAAGCTTCACTTGCTGAGCTATTCATCGTAGAGGGAGACTCTGCTGGTGGTACTGCCAAGATGGGACGAGATAGAAAGACTCAAGCTATTCTGCCACTCCGAGGTAAAATTTTGAACGTTGAAAGAGCTCGCCTTGATCGAATGCTTGGCTCTGAGCAGATTAAGAATCTAGTTATTGCCATGGGAACTTCTATTGGTGATACTTTTGATCTTGATAAAATGCGTTATCACAAAATAATCCTTGCGACAGATGCCGACGTGGATGGAGCCCATATTCGTACACTCATTTTAACTTTGATGTATCGTTATTTCCGTCCAATACTAGATGCAGGTTATGTTTATATTGCTCAACCACCACTCTTTAAAATAAAGAAAGGTAAAGAAATATTTTATGCTTATACTGACGAAGAACGCGACAAAGTTTTAGGTAAAGATGCTGTCTCATTAGAAGAATTGATGAAACAGGAAGAAAATCAAGAAGAAGAACCATCTGAGGAGGAAGAAGTTGAAGATGTTAAGAATAAAAGAAATGTAAAAATACACATCCAGAGATATAAAGGTCTCGGAGAAATGAACTCAGATGAACTCTGGGAGACAACAATGGATCCAAGCAATCGTGTTCTTAAACAAGTTGCAGTGACCGATGCAGAAGAAGCTAATAGAGTATTTGATATGCTCATGGGTTCTGAAGTCCCACCTCGCAAATCTTTCATCCAATCTCATGCCAAAATGGCAAATCTAGACTTGTAAGTAATTACTAATTACTAATTACTAATTACTAATTTAAAATCTAAAAACTCCCGAGGCCTTGCCTCGGGAGTTTTTAGAAATTATCTGTGGAAATTTTAATATTTTTTGTTATAATACAAATATGGTATACAAAGAACAACCAGAAGGTTTTATCTCCAACATGGAGGTTGTTGGTTGTTTAATTGAATGTAGGGGCAAAATTCTTCTACTTCACCGTCATGACAATAAGTCACAAGGTGGTAAATGGGGAATTCCTGCAGGGAAGATAGATAAAACTGATAAAAGTAAAAAAGAAGCGATGATTCGAGAGTTATTTGAAGAGACAGGGTTAAAAGTTTGTGAAGATGATTTAATTTATTATAAGACATTTTATGTAATTTATTCTGATAAAAAATATTTATATCATTATCATCAGTTAAAGATTGATAAATATTTTGATGTAATAATAGAAGGCAATGAACATAAGAATTATGTTTGGGTAACACCCGATGAAGCATTAAGTATGCCTTTGGTTTTGGATGAAGATTATTGTATGAAAGATTATTATGGAATTAAGTAATAAAACAAAAGAATATTTTAAAAAAGAAGACTGGGAAAAATTAGATAAAGCACAATCAATCTCAGAAATTTACGATGTTGCAAAAATAATTCTTAGTAGTATGCAATCACAACTTGTTCAAATTTGTGGTCCTATAACTACGGGGGAAAGGGAAGTATTGAAGCAAATTTAGAAGAATTTAATAATCAAATTAAAAAGCTTCAAGATAAAGGATTAAATGTTTTTGATCAAATGCCATTTGAAGAGCCAATGCATAGATTATTAATTGAATTTTTAAAAACAAGATCAAAGAATGAATATATGGATAGTATTTTAACAGAATTCTATTTACCTCTTTTTGAATCAGGATATATAAAAGAATTATATTTTCTCCCCGATTGGCAATCATCAAATGGTGCAAAATGGGAGCACGAACAAGCCAAAAAATTAGGAATAAAAATAGTTTATTTATAATTATTAGATTTTGCCTAGGACAGTCCTAGGCAAAATAAATTATTTTTGATATAATATTAGTATGTCATTAAGAAATATAAAATTAGTAGATGAAGAATATTATCATATATATAATCGTGGAAATGGAAAGAATAAAATTTTTTTAGATAAAGAAGATTATGATCGTTTTGTAAAACTTTTATATATTTCAAATTCAACAAATCCTTTTAATTTTAGAAAATCTATAATAAGAGAAAAAATAAATGCTTATGATTTTGAAAGGGGGGATTTGCTAGTTAATATTTTTGGATGGGTTCTAATGCCCAATCATTTTCATTTAATGTTAATTTCGCCTAGGACAGTCCTAGGCGAAGAGGAAGATCTGAATAATATAACAAGATTTATGAAAAAAGTTTGTACCTCGTATGCTATGTATTTTAATAAGAAATATAAGAGGTCAGGAGGGTTATTTGAAGGAAAATTTAAAGCAAAACATATTGGTAAAGAAAATTATTTTAATTATTTATTTGCATATATGCATTTAAACCCGATTAAGCTTATTCAAAAAGATTGGAAAGAAAAAGGTATTTTAAATAGAGATGGAGCACTTAATTTTTTACAGGATTATAAATATTCGAGTTTTTTAGATTTTTTTGACAAAAATAAGGGGTATGACAGAAGAGAAAGTAAAATAATCTCAAAAAAATTATTACCAAAATATATTTTAAAAATGCATAGAGAAGATCTTTTTGAGTGGATAAAGATAAAGGATGAGTAATAAAATCCCCTAGGCAAGGCCTAGGGGATTTTATTTTTCCTTAATTCAAAGTTCTCTCCTTTATTTCTTTATTTAATTTCTCTAAGAATTGTTCTATTGTGATGCCTTCGAGTTTTTCAGTCCTACCTTCTACTGTTATAACTTTTGCATCACGCTCTTTATCACCGATAACTATTAGATATGGAACCTTTTGCATTTTAGCATTACGGATACGTTTACCGAGAGATTCATTTGAATCATCTAATTCTACTCTTATATCAGATTCTTTTAATGCTTTATAAATACCATCAGCATATTCTTTTTGATGTTCTGAAATAGGCAAGATTATAACTTGAACAGGGGAAAGCCATACAGGGAATGCTCCAGCGAAGTGTTCAATTAAAAATCCAATAAATCTTTCATGTGTTCCAAGTGGAGCACGATGTATTATATATGGAGTTTTTTTTATTCCATCTTTGTCAGTATATTCAAGTTCAAATCTTTTACCCATATATAAATCTAGTTGGTTTGTTGAAGCAGTGAATGATCTACCTATTGAAGAAAATACTTGAAAATCCATTTTAGGTCCATAAAATGCAGCCCCTTCGTGAGCGATTTTATAAGGAACCCCTGAAATATCCATAGCTTTTATTGTCATTTCTTCAGCTGTAGTCCAATCTTTGTCTTCACCATGATATTTATCCATTTTATTTGGATCACGTAGTGCTAATTCCATCTCGTACTTATCGATGCCAAGTACTTTGTAATAATATTCATGAAGTTTAATAACTTGAACAAATTCATCTATTGCTTGTTCTGGTGTTACATATATATGAGCATCATTCATTTGCATTCCACGGACTCTCATTAATCCAAATAGACTCCCAGAATCTTCATATCTATGACACCATCCGTATTCTGCCAAGCGAAGCGGTAGATCTTTATAACTTTTTGGAAGAGCTGAAAATACTTTATGGTGAAAAGGACAATTCATTGGTTTGATATAGTAATTTTCTCCCTCGATAGTAATAGGAGCATACATACTCTCTTTGTAGAGTGGCAGATGTCCGGAAGTAATAAATAAATTTTCTTTTGTAATTATAGGAGTTGTGACTCTTTGATATCCCC
Organism: Minisyncoccia bacterium; assembly: GCA_038323465.1. GTDB lineage: Bacteria > Patescibacteriota > Minisyncoccia > Phycocordibacterales > UBA9973 > UBA8515. The sequence goes on from JBBQGX010000005.1 coordinate 13,562, forward strand.
ATTTTTTTTCTGTTTCTTTTGCCCAATTTTCTAGCTCTTCTTTAATAATATTTCCTTTTGGTAGCCAGATAGGAAGACCCTTACCGATTTCTTCATCGAAGGCATATAACTCAAGTTTTTTACCTAATTCACGGTGGTCTCGTTTTTTAGCCTCTTCTTGCATTGTTAGATATTTTTGTAAGTCATCTTTTGTAAGAAAGGCTAGTCCGTAAACACGTGTAATCATTTTATTTTTCTCATCTCCTCTCCAATAAGCACCAGCTACCCTGTCTATTTTCCAAGATCCTTCTTTTATTTCCTTCATATTCTCGGCATGTCCTCCACGGCAAAGATCAGAGAAATTTCCAGATGTATAAACTGTTATCTCTTCACCTTTTTCTGCAATTCCATTTATGAGTTCAATCTTGTATTCGTTACCTGCAAATTCTTCCAAGGCTTCACTTTTTGATAAAATTCTTTTTTCAAAGGTAGTCCAAGTTTTTATCAATTCTTTCATTTTGATTTCAATCTTTTCTAAATCAGCATCTGTGATTTTACCAGTCGCGTCTATATCATAATAAAAACCATTATCAATTGCTGGACCGAGTGTTATTTTTGATCCTGGATAAAGTTCTAGTAATGATGCTCCCAATAAGTGAGCTAGGGAGTGACGTATGTGTTCTAATTGTTCATTATTTTCCATAATATTTTAGTCCCAAGATTTAATTTAATAATTAAATCTCACGGGAATTTTTGTTAGATTTATAAAATAAAATCGCCCCGACAAAAAATGTTAACACATTTTCTGTCGGGGCGAGTCTAATCGCGGTTCCACCCAACTTTGGTCTTTTTTATATTTATTATAGATTAGCCTTTTATGGTCCCTTTGGAGGATTGTGGTTGGTAATCACAACAATCTCTATAAATATAATAATATAATTATTATATTTAAAACGCAAGTTTGTGTTCAGTTAAATCAACATTTATTTGCATTTTAGATAAAAATCGGTATACTATATAACATGGTAATACGAATGCGACATACACGAGCCCATACAGGGAATCGTCGATCACATCATGCTTTAAAAGCAAAGGTTTTTGCAGTTTGTACTAATTGTGAGAAATCAAAAGAGACTCACATAGTTTGTAAAAACTGTGGTTTTTATCGTGGCCGTAAGGTAGTAGATGTGGTTAAGAAAGTTGAAAAGAAACAAGCTAAAAAAGCTTCAAAAGCGAAAAAGTAGTAAAACATGACACAAATACACGAATAAAAACGAATGACACAAATTGAATTCAATTCGTAAATTCGCTCTCATTCGTATATTGGTGTCGAGATTATATTATGGCAAACAGGCACCTTTCACGTTCAATCGTTCTTCAGACACTCTTTGAGTGGGATTTTGCTGTAGAAAAAGATACTACACCTGAGACAATGCTAGAAAGAAATATTGAAGAATTTGGACCAGGTCTTGAGGACTCGCACTTTATGGGTGAGTTATTTTTAGGTATTGTAAAGAAAAAAACAATAATTGATGAGATTATAGAAAAAGCAGCTCCAGATTGGCCTTTAGATAAAATATCTGTTATTGATCGAAATATTCTTCGTCTTGGATTACATGAATTACTTTTTGGCGATCGTGAACAAGTTCCTCCAAAAGTAGCGATTAATGAATCGATTGAATTAGCTAAAAGTTTTGGTGGTGAAAATTCTAGTCGTTTTATAAATGGGGTTTTAGGTGGGGTTTATAAAGAACTCGGTGAACCAGGGAAGAATGATATCGGAACAAAAAAGAAACATAAACATTTTGAAACTGATCCTACTAAATTTCCAATTGAGAAAAAGGCTGGAGCTGTCGTATATGCTCATCACGATGGTCAGATTTATTTTGCTTTTGTACATGATGTTTTTGGATACTGGACACTTTCCAAAGGTAGTATTGAAGATGGTGAGAATGAGGAGCAAGGAGCTATTCGTGAAATTAAAGAAGAAATGGGAATAGATATGACGGTTAAAGGATTACTCGGAAGAAGTGAGTATATTGCTACACACCCTGTTGACGGCAAAATAAAAAAACAAGTTGCCTTCTTTTTAGCAGAAGCAAAGTATGATGAATTAACACTTGAAAAAGATTGTGGTGGTCTTGATGACGCCAAATGGTTTCTTATGGAAGAGGTCGCGAACCTAAAGATTTATGATAATATGGTTCCACTTTTAACTAAGGCTATTGAGATATTAACAAAACTTAAAGTTTAGAAATTAAAATCCAGTTATCATTTATTGACACCTGATTTATATGATAGATTTCTCTTTATTCGAAAAAAAAACAAATATATTTTTCAAAAATAAAAAGCTTCTCGAACAAGCTTTTATTCATCGTTCTTATATAAATGAAAATAGTGGTTCAAGACTTTCTCATAATGAACGATTAGAATTTTTAGGAGATGCTGTATTAGAACTTATTGTTACTGATTATCTTTATAATAAATATCCAAATTGTGATGAAGGAGAATTGACAGCTTATCGTTCAGCACTTGTAAATGCTGTTATTATTGGTGAAGTCGCCTTATCTCTTGAGATGAATGATTATTTGTTATTATCAAAGGGTGAAGCTAAGGATATTGGTAAGGCTCGTAGTTATATATTGGCAAATACTTATGAAGCTTATGTTGGAGCTGTTTACCTTGATCAAGGTTATAGTATTGCACATGATTTTATTGAGAAGTCTCTTTTTGGAAAAATTGACGATATTGTTACTCAAAAACTTTGGCGTGATCCTAAGAGTTTGGTTCAGGAGAAATCTCAAGAATATTTAAATGTGACACCTTGCTATAAAGTTATTAATGAAACTGGCCCTGATCATGATAAAAATTTTACAGTTGGAATATTTTTTGCTGATGAACAAATAGCCTTAGGTAAGGGTCATAGCAAGCAAGAAGCTGAACAGTCTGCAGCTAGACGTGCATTAGAAGTTAAAGAATGGCTTGATTAAAATGACACTTAAATCTATAGAATTGTTTGGTTTTAAATCATTTGGAAAGAAAACACCATTATCATTTTTGACTCCTATTACTTGTGTTGTTGGACCAAATGGATCTGGAAAATCTAATATAGTTGAAGCTATCCGTTTTGTTTTAGGAGAACAATCTATGAAGTCTCTTCGTGGTAAAGGGGGAGTAGATTTGATATTCAAGGGTTCAAAGGCTATGCCATCTTCAAGTAGAGCTGGAGTTATGATCACTTTTGATAATAGTCAGAAAATTTTTTCTTTTACAAATAGTGGATTAGGTATTCCTCTTGATTATGACGAGATAACAATTTCACGTGAAGTTTTTGCTGATGGGGCAAACAAATATGGTATTAATAACACGGAAGTCAGGCTAAAAGATATTATTGATTTACTCTCATCTGTAAACATTGGAAGTTCTGGTCACCATATCATTTCCCAGGGTGAAGCAGATAGAGTTTTGAATGCTTCTAACAAAGACCGTCGTAGTATGATTGAGGATGCTCTTGGTTTAAAAATATATCAATATCGAATCAAAGAATCTGAAAGAAAATTAGACAAGACAATTATAAACATGAAAGAAGTGCAAGCACTTCGTCGTGAAGTTGCACCTCACTTATCTTTTCTTAAAAAGCAGGTAGAGAAGGTAGAAAAAGCTCGCGAGATGCGTGAGAGCCTACGTGATTTATATAAAACATATTTTTCTAATGAATCAACTTACATAAATAATGAAACCAACCGCCTCTCTTCTTTACGTAAGACACTAGATGGGAAGGCTTTAATTTTTGATAATAAAATTACAGAATTAGAAAAAGTTAAAAATGGAGACTATGTAGAAAGTGAAAACATAAAAATAATAAGAGAAGAAGAAGTAACCCTTACATCTTTGCGGGGTAAACGTGATGAGCTTGCTCGTTCACTAGGACGCATGGAAGGTATCATAGAGGGGATAGAGAGACAATTTGCTCGTATTAGAGAAGTAAAAGAACGTATAATAAAAGAATCAGAATGGAAAGAACTTGTAGAAGAGTTAAATAAGAAAATAGACGAAGCACTGTCTCATGAGGATTTGATGAGTATTATAAATATTCTTAGAAATATAAAATCAAAATTAGGAGAATTTTCTCAAAATGTACAAGATGAGCATATGGAAATACCAGTATTAGCCGAGAATGCTGAATATATTGAAATAAAAGAAGCTAAAGAAAAACTCGTACTTGAGATAGGAGCTATTAGAGAAAAAGAGAGTGGGATAGTAAATGTTATTAATGACTTAAAAGAAAAAGAAAAAGAAGCACAGTCAGCACTTCGTGACAATGAACGCACTCTCTATGATTTATTGAGAGATAGAAATGAAGTCACTTCGAGTATTCATTCTTTAACTTTTGAAGAAGAAAAATTAACTCAGATTAAAACCTCCTTTGAGATGGAACTTGCCGAGGGCGGAGCAATGATTGGTAGAGAAGTTATAGATTTTGCTAAAATCCCTGCAGGTGCTGAGGTAATAAGAAGTAGTCAGGAAGAACTTCGCCGAAAAATAGAACGTATCAAGATTAAACTTGAGGATTCTGGTAGTGGTGATGCTTCTGAAATAATGAAAGAATACGATGATACACAAGTACGGGATGCCTTCCTTTCCCGTGAACTTGAAGATTTAAATAAGGGTATTGAATCACTTAGATTACTCATTCAAGATTTAAAAGAAACTCTTGATAAAGAATTTAAAAGTGGAGTAGAGAAAATAAATAAACAATTCCAAGAATTTTTTGCTTTGATGTTTGGTGGTGGGTCAGCTTTTCTTTCTATTACGATGGAGCACAAAAAGCCCAAGAAAAACGATGAGAAAATTTCAGAGGAGGATGGGGGAGAGGAAGAAGATGAAAACGAAGAAGAAAATAATGATTTAGGATTCGAGAGAGGAATAGAGATAAATGTGACTCTACCACAGAAGAAAGTTAAAGATTTACATATGCTCTCAGGTGGTGAAAGGTCACTGACTTCCATTGCGCTTCTTTTTGCTGTTTCTCAAGTGAATCCTCCACCATTTCTAGTTCTTGATGAGACCGATGCAGCTCTTGATGAAGCAAACTCCCGTAAGTATGGGAATATGCTAGAGAATCTCTCAAAGTATTCACAGCTTATAGTTGTAACTCATAATCGTGAGACGATGTCTCGAGCACAAGTTCTCTATGGTGTGACTATGAGTGCCGAAGGTGCATCTAAACTCCTTTCAATCAGACTAGAAGATGCTACAACATACGCGAAATAAGTAGAAAGTTATAAAGTTCATAAAGTAGAAAGTAAAATACCGAAAATGCAAATTCCCCATGAAGCCTTTGGTTTCATGGGGAATTATTTCTAAAATACCTGGGAGCTCAGCCCCCAAGTAAAAAAACCTTTAAAATAAGGCTAAATATTATAATTGACTTTTAAGTATTTTTATGATATAATACGCTAGAAAATAATAATATAAACTAAACTAAACTAAAATAAAATATTTTATCATGAAAAAGATTTTACTCTTTTTATTTCTAGTCGTGCTCGTGGGCACAAATTTTTCTTTTGCTGGAAAAAAGTCTAGTGAAAAAGAAATTATTGTTAGTGGTTTTGATGGTTCAAAACCACTTAAAAAAAATGAAGTTATTCCAGTTAGTTTTCCAGAATATTCTGAAGATATCTGGTTAATTGACGCCTATAAAGGAGAAACCAGAGTATCCTTTATAAAAAGAATTGATACAAAAAATAAAGAGGATGTAAAATATATTCCTACTTATTTTGTATCTTCATCTTCTAAAAACTCTATTGATTTAGAAAATAAAAAAATAGAGGTTAAAAAAGTTGAAATCAAAGATTCTTCAAAGAAAAAACTTCCTTGGTCTTTGGGTACCAAAATAGAATTTTTTTTCATTTTTTTATTTATGTTTATTTGTTTAATAGGCTCTGGCCTATTTGATAAAAAAATAAAAATAAAAAAAATATAAATAGTAGTATTCTACTTACACCGTAACATATAAAATAATTACGGTGTATTTTTTTTTATTTGACTACTCAATTCTTTCAAATACTCATTTATTGTCATACCTCTTTTTATTATTTCTTTTGCATTATCAATGCCGACGTATCGGTAGTGCCAAGGTTCGTACATATATCCTGTTATATTTTCTTTGCCTTCTGGGTAACTCTCAATAAATCCATAATCACTGGCATTTTCTTCCATCCACTTTGCTTCAGGAGTTTTTTCAAAACTATCTGAAGCACTAACGTATTTGATTGATTGCCCTGTGATATCAACCGCAGTTCCAAGTTGATGCTCAGAGTGTCCTGCTTTAGCTACTGCAATATCTGTATTAGTGTCACCATTTTTTATTTTGTTTGCAATTATTACTTTTTGAGTATCATAACTTCTAAATCCTGAGCTAACTTCTATAATATATCCATCACTTCTTGCTTTACTTGTCATTAATTCAAAAAACTCTTTTGCTTCTTTAGTTAAACATATTCCACTTTTTGTACTTGATTCACTTTCTATTTCTCTTAAATTTTTAGGAATATAAGTGATATTTAATAGACTCACATCTTGTCCAACATTAAGAAGAAACATATCCTCATACTCTTTGTTGGGTTTAGGACAAATAGAAGAAGCTTCCTCGTCTCGTTCTTTTTGTTCTTCTATTGTAAAAATTCCTTCGGGTTGAAAATTCTTTTTAAGTGTTATTATTTTAGTTTCTGTATTTTTAATTTCTTTACCTTTAAATATTGCTTCGAAGAGCATACCTCTCATTGTATCTTTTGAAAAATATTGATCAAAAATAAAATTACCCAGAGAATAAACTATAGTTTTATCTTTGTATATATCTATATCCTCCATGACATGTGGGTGGTGGCCTATTATCAAATCTGCTCCATTATCTATAGATATTTTTGCGAGTTGTTCCTGGCGAGCGTTATGAACTACTTTGTATTCATCTCCAAAATGGAAAGAAACTATTAAAACATCACAACTATTTTTTGCATTCTGTATTATCTCCGGTAATCTCTTGTCATTTGCAAGTAATATCCCTGCTTTATTTTCCTTCGCTTCTACCCATGCTGGTCCTACATCTGAGAATCCAAGAAAGCCAAATTTAATTCCATTTTTCTCTATAATTGTTGGAGTTTCAACTTCCTTTTTATTTATACCTGCTCCTGTTTTTAAAATACCTATGTTGTCTAGTTTTGCGAGGGTATCATTAAAAGCTATAACGTTCCAATCTCCAACATGGTTATTTGCAAATGAAACAATGTCAAAACCGACATCTTTTATTGTTTGTAATATTTTTGGATTCATTCTAAAAGAATATTTACTACCGACATTGTTACCAGTATCTGAAACTGGACCTTCAAGGTTTGCAAACAAAATATCAGCATCTTTTATTTCTGGTATGTTTTCAAATAATTTATTAAAATCACCTCCAAAATTTTTATTTACTGAAGATTCTACTCCACGGTCAAACATCATATCGCCTAAAAATACCAGAGTGGTTTCTTTAGTGTCAGGAATTATCGGAGTTTTCACTAACAAATCTGCTATTTCAGCCTTCTGTGTATTTGGATTAATAGTAGAGATTTTTTCTGCTATATTTATTCCTAAAATAAAACCTATTAGAGGGATAGAGATTATTCCCAAAATATAAAATAATTTTTTATACATATTTATTCAACTATATTATTTGGATCAACGTAAGTATATCCATCTTTTTCAAGAATAGTAAGGAGTGAATCAAGATTTGCTAACGACCAAGGGTGTTCATGTATTAGAATAATAGATCCGGGAGCTAGTCTCTTAGTAACATTTGAAACGAAAATATCTTTTTCTTTAGTTGATTTTTCCCAGTCAAGAGCTGCATCTGACCAATCCATAAATATCATACCTTCTTCTTTAATAAAATCTCTAATAGGTAAAGTACTCTCTCCATATGGAGCACGGAAGAATTTAGGTAAAGAATTAGTAAGAGTTTTTATTAATTCTGAATTTTTAATTACCTCTTTTTTTATTACGTTAAAATCTTTTTCTTTTTTAAGATTTAAATGACTCCAAGTATGGTTGCCAACAGTAAAACCTTCTTCTACTGTCTTTTTTATAACACTTGGATTATTTCTATTGTTTGAACCATTAATAAAAAAGATAGCTTTAGCATTATGTTTTTTTAAGATATCTATCATTTCTAGAGTTCTTGAACTTGGACCATCATCAATAGTAAGAAGTACTACTTTTTTATTACCTTTTATATCTTTAGGAAATACTATAGATCTATCTTTTATAAAATATTTCCCTTCATTATTAATAAGTTCTACTTTCTTTATTTCATTTATTACAGTTATGTCTTTAATCTTAACTTCATTTTGATTTTCTTCTACTGTTTCTTTTTTTATTATAACCTCAGGTAGTATTGGTGCTTCTATTTTTTTAATAATAAAAAACAAACAAATAATAATAGCAAAAACAGCAATCAATAGAGATATTGTTTTAAAGTTTTTATTTTTTAATAGATATTTCACTTTGGAATTATATTATTTTATAATCTATTGTCTTTTTATTCATATCTGCTTCTGTTACTATAAACTTCACTTTATCTCCGAGTGTGTATTTTTTATGAGATTTTCGTCCTTTTATGCTCATACTTTTTTTATCAAAAGTATAATAGTCGTCTGATAGATCTCGCATACGAACCATCCCCTCACATTTTGTTTTATTGTCTTCAATATATAGACCCCATTCTGTAACACCAGTTATGACACCTTCAAACTTTTGACCAACTCGAGATGACATATATTCAACCTGTTTATATTTTATTGATGAACGTTCTGCCTCAGCAGCTTCTTTTTCTCGACTTGATGCTTCGATACTCATTTTCTCATATTCATACCATCTTTCTTTTGGAATTATATTGCCAGTAAGATGGTCTTGTAATAGTCGATGTACTATTACATCAGGGTATCTTCTGATAGGAGAAGTAAAGTGTGTATAGAATTTAAATCCAAGCCCATAATGCCCGATATTTTTAGTAGAATAAATAGCCTTCGTCATAGTTCTGATGATGGCTGTATTTATTGTATCACGTAGGGGATTCTTTTCGAGTTTTAATATTAGTGAATTTATTTCTTCAGATGGTATTATTCCATTTACGAGTTTTGTGTGATATCCAAGTTTTCTAAGAAAATCAGACAAGTCTTTCATTCTATCTTTATCTGGTTCTCCGTGTATACGATAGAGGAATACGCCACTTTCATTTTTAGGTTTTGACATAAATTCAGCAACCTTACGATTTGCAAGCAACATGAATTCTTCAATCATTTTGTTTGAATCTCCCCGTTCTTTTATATAGACAGATATAGGGACACCCGAGGCATCAAGTTTAAACTTAACTTCTTCTTGCTCGAGAGATATTGCTCCATTCATGAATCTTTTTTTAAGAAGTTTTTTTGCAATACTATTCATCTTAGATAACTCAGAATAAAATAATCCCTTTTTATCATCTAGTATTTTTTGTGCATTTTCATAAGTAAATCTTTTATTGGAGTTAATTATTGTTTTACCAAACCACTGTTTGTGTACTTTACCATCGTTGTCTATTTCAAAAATAGAAGAAAAAGTAAGTCTATCAACTGCTTCATTTAAACTACAGAGTCCATTTGAGAGCTCTTCTGGAAGCATAGGGATAGTACGATCTACTAGATAAACAGAAGTTCCACGTGTGCGAGCCTCACTATCTAGATCACTATTTAATTTTACATAATGTGATACATCTGCGATATGAACACCTATCTCATATAGATTTTCATTAATCATTTTAAATGATAATGCATCGTCGAAATCTTTTGCATCTTCTGGATCTATTGTAAATGTTGTGACCCCTCTCATATCTAGACGGCCGGCAAAATCTTTTTCAATGATTCCTTCTTTTGCTATTTTTTTTGCTTCAGCTTCTACTGAGACAGGGAAGATTGCATCAAATCCTTTCTCTAGAGCAATAGCTTCCATTTCGGCATTATGTTCCATTGGCATACCTAGAATTTTTGCTACTTCTCCTATTGGAGATTTTTTTGCGTCCTTCCACTCCAATATTTCTACAAATATTTTTTGCCCAATTTGTGCATTATGTAATTTGTCTTGTGGAATAAGAATATCAGCATACATTTTCAAGTCAGAAGGCACTAGAAAATAAGTATTATTTTCTTTTTCTAATACTCCAGCGTAGCCTTTTTTTGAACGACGAAGGATCTCAATAATTTCACCCTTATCTCCCTCTCCTTGTTTTTTTGGATGAAGAAGAACTTTAACAGTGTCTCCCTGACATGCTGTACGGAGGAATGAATGATCTATTTCTACAACTTCATCTCTACCTTTTGACCTAACGGTTCCAAAACCTTTGTGAGATATAGATATTATACCCTCTATTTCTCTACTGACAGTCTTTATTTGTTCATTTGTATTTTTCACAATCGTAGTATAGCATATAAATGGTTAAATTTACCCAGCCTTGCTGGTAATATTATGACATGATACAATATATACATGTCAATCAGAAAGATTACTATTGTTTCAAATGAGTATTATCACATATATAATCGTGGAAATAGTAAACAGAAAATTTTTCACGACAAATATGATTATGATTACTTTATAAAAATGCTTTTTATTGCTAATGGAGAAGAAAAATTTAAACTCTCTTTTTTAGATGGTGATGTTTATGACGAAGATAGAGGAAATCAGATTGTTATTATTGAAGCTTATGTTTTAATGCCAAATCACTTTCATATACTTATTACTCAAAAAGAAGAAAAAGGTATAAGTAATTTTATGCATAAAGTATTGAGTGGATATTCACATTACTATAATAAAAAGTATGAACGAACGGGAACTCTTTTTGAGGGGAAATTTAAGGCAGAACATGCAGCTAATAATCGTTATTTAAAATATTTATTTTCATATATTCATCTAAATCCTGTAAAACTTATTGACTCTGAATGGAAAGAAAAGGGGATTAAAGATAAACAGCAAGTACTCGATTATTTAAAAGATTATAAGTTTTCAAGTTATCAAGATTATCTTGGAGTTATTCGTCGTGAGAATAGGATTCTTGGAAGAGGAATACTCTCAGATAGTTTTTCAATAAAAAATGAATTTCAAAAAGAAATATTTGACTGGCTTAAAATATGATTGTAGAACTTTACCAGCAAGGCTGGGTTGTATTTAGGGATTTGGTGTTTTAAAAATTATATGGTAGGATTCTTTTACATATGTTAAAGATAAGATTACAAAGAATAGGGCGCAAGAATGATCCGGCTTTCCGAGTTGTTTTAACAGACTCTAAAAATTCTACCAAGAGTGGTAAATTTAAAGAAATTCTAGGCTCATACAATTTAAAAAAAGGTGAAGTTTTGTTTAAAGCTGATCGTATAAAGTACTGGATGAGTAATGGGGCTCAAGCTTCAGACACAGTTCACAACTTCTTAGTTAAACAAAAGATTATAGAAGGGAAAGTGAAGAATGTTCTACCAAAGAAGTCTCCAACTAAACCTAAAAAAGAACTTAAGAAGTAATAATAAAAACCCCTATCAATTAATTGATAGGGGTTTTTATCTTGCATAGAAAAAGCTCTATGTGGTATATTATATATAAGCAGGTTGTAGTCGATACACTGCTTATAGAATTAATACTAAGATACTATTATATGGCAGATGATAAAGCATTTCTAGAATATATCGTTAAGGCATTAGTTGACAATCCAAACGATGTCAAGATCGATCGAACAGTAGACGAAATGGGCGTCCTTATTACTATGACAGTAAACAGTGCCGACATGGGCAAGATTATTGGCCGTCAGGGCAATACAGCAAAAGCTATCCGAACACTATTACGTGTCATTGGAATGAAAAATAATGCTCGCGTTAACTTGAAAATCAATGAACCAGAAGGTGGCAGAGTTATGCCTGAACATACTGAATCTTCAATTCAACCAGAAGCAAAAGTTGAAGATAAGACACCAGCTATGTCAGCAAGTGAAGCTTCAAAGTCAGTGGATGCAGCATTGGATGATTTGAAAGGAATATAGGTTAGTAAAAAATTTATGTAAATATAATAATTATATACAAAATAACGGCTCGTAAAGCGAGCTGTTATTTTGTATTTCTAAATAATCTTCTTTTTTCTTTTTTATCTGCTATAATACAAAATACATCATCCAGTATGTTTTAATCATGACTAAAAAAACCATAATATTATTCATATTCTCCCTTCTTCTCTCCTATACAACTCCCGTATCTGCATCTTTCCTCACCACCTCAAACCGTGAAGGACGTATTGTAATACAACAGATATTAAACCAAGTACTAACTCCATCTCCTAATCTAACCCTAGATGGGATACTAGGCCCTACAGCTAATATATCTATCAAACAATTCCAAAGAGAAAACAACCTGACTCCAGACGGAGTAGTAGGTAGTGGTACTATTAAAGCTCTAATTTCTTCATCTAATCAGACAGTATCTACAGGAACAACACAATTTATAGCCCCTACCTATACATCACCCATTACTATTTCTACTCTCACCACCTCAAACCGTGATGGCCGTATTGTAATCCAACAAATCTTAAACAAAGTCCTCACCCCCTCACCAAACTTAATACTAGATGGAATACTAGGTCCTACAGCTAACATATCTATCAAACAATTCCAAAGAGAACATAATCTAAAACCAGATGGAGTAGTAGGTAGA
>JBBQGX010000006.1:0-25257 GCA_038323465.1 Minisyncoccia bacterium
GTGCTTTTGCTATATCTCTCATTGAATACTTTTTATCTAACAGAATGGAGATTTCACTTCGTTCTGTCTTTTTTATCTTTTTTGCCTTTCTCATTTAAATACTTTAACAGAAGTGTCCTAATTCATTAAGGAATTAACATATTTTACAAACCAGAAATAAATCACATGGAGACTGACGGTATTACCCTCACTTAACCTGTCATTTATTTCACAAAATCCACAGTTATGAATGTTTTAATCGTTTTCGCTTTTTTATTTGGTGGCCTTATTGGCTACATTTGGGGTAACTCTAAAAAGGGAAGTTTGGTAAAATATACCAATGAACTTCCCAATGGCTTTATGAGAGTAATTAGTATCGACAAAACTTCTTCAGTATTAGAAGAAATAAATGTTGATAAAAAACGTTTTCTTGTTTCTACTAAAGTATTTGGAGAAAAACCAATTCGACCAGCTGATGTTGTTCGAAAAATAAAAAATGACAAAGAAAGAAAAAATTTGGGGATTCCTGTATTAGGATACCCACCTCTTGTTAAAGAGTAGGATTTTGAATTAAATGAAAAAAAACTAAAAACTCGTATGCGAAAGAAAATTCGTTTACGAGTTTTCTTTTATAACTCATTAATAAAAGATTTAGAGGGAAAATATTATCAATAATATTAAATTTTAAGGCTTATTTTTTTATTACTCAGTAAAATCTTACTTTTCAAACACCCAAGTAATTCTCTCTTCTCAACATCACTCCCATTTTTTAATACATACTTAGCATAACCTCGAATATCAATACTTGGGATATTAATCTTTTTTTTGTTACCTAAAAAGAAATTCTGTAAGCTTGTGAATTTTTCAACATCTGATTTAATCTTTTCTTTAATTTGAATTTCATTAATATCAATTTTTTCAATTAATTCTTCAAATTGTTTAAGAATCTCTTTTTCTTCTGTATAACCACATCTACAGTCAGCTTTTTGAGATTTTGTACATCCATAATATACATATCTATGAACATTACCATTTTTCTGTTTTTTGAACTTTTCATCAGCTGTGATACCAGAACCACACAATCCACAATTCATCATTTTAGTGAATGCAAATTCTTTATTTTCTACACGAAGCACTTGGCTCCGTATCTGTACTTGAACTTGGTCATATAATTCTTTGGTGATAATTGGTTCATGTTTTCCTGTGTACCAATTGCCACTTTTTCTTGGATATTCAAAGATTCCATAGTAGAAATGATTTCCGAGTATTTTATAGATATTACCCAAGCTTAGATGTTTCTTTCCATAAGCTGTTCTAAAGTTTAAATCAAATCGTAGCCAGTTATATACTTTTCTACCACTCCAATATTCATAGGCTACTTTTTCAAACATCTTTTTAATGATAGGTGCTCTTTCAGTGTCGATTAAAGTTTCACATTTCCTATCCATTCTTTTCTCTTTTAAATATCCAGTTGGTGCTGGAGCAGGCCATAATCCCATCTCTACTCTTGTCCTTAACCCTCGTTTTACGTTTACGCTCTTATTATCATTTTCAAGCTTCGCCTGAGAACAAAGAATCATTAACAAAAATTTTTCATTAGGAGAATTCTTAAAATGTTGTCCGTATGTACGAATCTCTAAAAGTAATTTTTGATCCATTAAATCAACCACAGATCCTAGATCACCAGCATTACGAGAAAGACGATCGGGTGCCCATGTTAGTATCCCATTAAATCTATCTCGTCTTATATCTTCCAATATTTCTTTGTACACTGGTCTTTGGCCTGATTCTTTGGCACTGTGTGACTCACGTCTTATTTCTACAATTTCCAAGTTTTCTCTTTCAGCTAATTCCAACATTTCTTTAATCTGTGAATCAATAGACAATACTTGTCTTTCTTCTGATTCTGTACTTTTTCTTGCATATAATACATATCTAATCTTTTGTATTGGTATCAATATTTCTTTATTAATCCTAGCTGTTGCATATGTTTCCATATACTAATGGTGTCAGAGAACTAGGTCTTTGCTAAGTCTATGCAGAGCTATGTATTTATATCATAATCGTCTTATAAATAGTGACATTTATGTGTCACTTTATATGTGCAAGTAGTGTCACTTTTGTCACTTTTTGAAGTCGCACGAAGAGCGTCAATATGATAATATTGATGATATCCCCAAAGCCTTACAGGTTTTAGCGCTGAAAGGTTCTAACACGAGGAACTCCGCAGAGTCGTGATAGCACGAGATGCATTATTTTTATAGTTTGTTAATTTGCATCTTCATTCACACCACCATCAATATCATTTTGTTCATTTTCTTCTTGATCATCCTTAAAATAGAATTCAATATACATAAACTCTATTTTATTTTCACAATAAGAATATAATAAGTCTGATATTTCTTGATCGCAATGACTCACAATGTATACGAACTTTTATTATCTTTATGTTTTCTTTTGATTTTATATATGCCACTTTTAACTCCAACGATTGGAGAAAAGGTTGATTTAGACAATAAGATACAAGGACCAGAATGGTGGAAAGGTGTTAAATAATTTATATATGGAAATAACTTTATACAAAGACAATTTATATATAGGACTTAAGTTACCTAATGATAATACTGGTTGTTTTGCAGAAGAGAGAACTATGGGTGAAGGTTTCAGAAAACAAATAGACAGACATATTACTATATTATATTATCCAATAGATATATTATTTAAAAATATATTTGATAAAGATAGGGAAAATTTTCTAGGTAAAATTAGAGAACTTTTAAATAATTATAAATGGAAATTTAAACCTACTAATATATATAAAATTGAAAGAAAAGGGTATTTTGGAAAACTTTCTGAAATAGAACATAGAGAATCCTATATAAGTTTGGTTGATATACCAGATATGAGACTTTTTTATGATAAATTAAACTTACTATTAAAATTAAATTTACCTACCCAATTTCCCCATATTACTTTATTTACAAAAGGTGAAAGAGATAATCCTAGTTATTATGGTATTCCCATTTCTTCTATTGAAGAATTTAACAATTTTAATCCACGAGAAATAAAATAAATAATACACTACACATTTTTAGTATTTTTATACATAAAATTTAGGATTCTTTAATCCAATGAATTTATGTTAAAATGATCTCATAAGATTAAAATTATTATCAAGATTATCAAGTTGCACAAATTATATTATTAAAAAAGTCCTCGGACGAGGGGAACGGGAGCCAGTGCTAGACATTTTTTAATAAAATAATTTGTTTCACTTTAAAAATATATGACAAAAGAAGTAAAAATAACAAAAATTATAGGGCGAGAAATATTAGATTCGAGAGGTAATCCAACCGTAGAGGTTGATTTAACACTCTCAGACGGTTCATTCGGAAGGGCCGGAGTACCAAGTGGTGCATCTACTGGTATTCATGAAGCCGTAGAACTTCGTGATGGAGATGTAAAGAGATACGGTGGACAAGGAGTACAGAAAGCAGTAGCAAATGTGAATACTGAAATTCTAAAAAAATTAAAAGGGAAAGTTTGGACTCAAAAGACATTAGATACTGCTATGATTCTACTTGATGGAACAGAAAATAAAGGTCATCTTGGTGCCAATGCAATACTTGGAGTGTCACTTGCTTTTGCTCGTGCTAAAGCAGTTTCTGAAGGTAAACCTCTTTGGAAATATTTTAAAGATATTTCTAAAACCAAGGAAGTTAGACTTCCTGTACCAATGATGAATATTTTAAATGGTGGCAAACATGCTGAGAATTCTACTGATCTTCAAGAATTCATGATTATGCCTATCGGAGCAAAATCATTTGCTCAAGCTCTAGAGTGGGGAGCAGAAGTATTCCATACACTAAAGAAAATTTTACGAGAAAGAAAATTAAGTACTTTGGTTGGAGATGAAGGAGGATACGCTCCATCACTACCGAGTAATGAATCTGCAATTTTAGTTATACTAGAAGCCATAGAAAAAGCTGGATATAAGAAAGGTATTGATATAAGTATTGCTATTGATGGAGCGGCAAGTGAATTTTATAAAGATGGTAAATATCATTTAGAGACAGAAGGTAAAGTATTAGACAGTAGTGAGATGGTGGCATTCTATGAGAATTGGGTAAATAAATTCCCAATAGTTTCTATTGAAGATGGACTTGCAGAAGATGACTGGGAAGGTTATAAACTCTTAACAAAAAAGCTCGGGAAGAAAATCCAAATAATGGGAGATGATCTTTTTGTAACAAATACAACAAGACTCCAAAAGGGAATTGATGAAAAATGTGGTAACTCAATACTAATAAAACTAAATCAGATCGGAACAGTTTCTGAAACTATCGATGCTATACATATGGCAAGTAAGGCCGGCTACACCTCTGTCGTTTCTCATCGTTCAGGGGAAACAGAAGATACAACTATTGCGGATTTTGTTGTTGGACTTGGAACAGGACAAATAAAAACAGGCTCACTTTGTCGAAGTGAAAGAGTTGCAAAATACAATGAGTTACTTAGAATAGAAGAATCACTAGGGACTAAAGCAATATTCCCAGGTAAAAATGCATTTAAGGTTTAAATATTAATTTAAAAATATTTTTTATACTTTGACTTTATAACTTAAATTAAGATACAATAAACATATGCAAACAATTCAAACGTTAATACAAACCATTTGGGCTACTGTGCTTTTTCTAGGGTGGATAAAGATTGCTATTGTTGTTTTAATTATTCTAATAATTTCTAAGTATCAGAATTTATTAGGACTTCTTGCAACTGCATTATTCATAGCCTACTTGGCACATTGGATAAGTTTTTAGAATAATTAAGAATCAAAAAAAAGCCCCGTCGGGGCTTTTTTTGACAAGATCTATATAAAAGTGTAGTCTTTGACTAAATAACAAGGAATAATTCCTTGTTTAATTTCTTTTAAATAAACTAAAAAATAAGAGTATGAATGAGAAAACAAGGTACACGGACGAAGAACTTAAAGAGTTTGAAGAAATTATTTTAAATAAGCTTGAGATTGATCTAGAATCAATAAAAGTTTATTTACCAGATGAGGGGAATGGAACATCTGGTACAGAGAATCGATTTAAAGGTCCTTCTGAAGAAGGAAAAAACTCCTTAACAAAGAAGGAAAAAGAAGACGCCAAGAATCGACTATCTGCACATATAAGTTTGTTAAATGCGGCCCTTATTCGTATTAAAAAGAAAACTTATGGAATCTGCCGAGAAACAGGTAAACTGATTTCAAAGGAACGTTTGCGTGCTGTGCCTCATGCCACACTGAGCATTGATGCAAAAAACAATCAAAAGTGATTTACTTTTGTTTGTAAAAAATTAAAGTAACCATTCAGCTTTTACAGTTGGATGGTTATTCTTTTGTATTTTTATTTTTATAAAAATGCTTTTTAGTATATACTACATAGTAGTATGAAAACCCAATTCAATAAGACGTGGCTTATTATCTCAGTTGTTATTATTTTTAATATTTTTGTTTTCTCTTTTATGTCGAAAAAATTAGAAAGTTATGTGTTCCAGACTATGACGAGCCCCAATGATATGAAAGATTTTTAGAATATGAAAAAAATTCATTTAACAACATGGCAAATAATTAAAAGAGACATATGGCGACATCTGTACTCTGTTTTTCCTTGGGTTCAAAAACATTTTCTGAAATGGCATTTAGTTTGGCACGAAAAAGGAAGACAACCCTACCATATCGGGTGGCTGGCTCCTGGAAAAACACTACAGCAGTTAGAAAAACATCTTCATAATGAATGGGGTTTTGGCAACCATTTCGTAGCTTGGGCTGATAATGGCCAAGTTCTGTCTTGGAGAAAACTTGAAAGTTTTGAAAAACAATATCATATCCGTGTATTTAAAGATGGTGAGATAAGAGGACACTATGAAGATACTCCGGAAGACAAACCAGTTCAGCATTTCGTAGAAATAGGGGAAGAGGCTCATTTAGAAGATTTTAGGAAATTTTTAGGGCATTACATAGTTTCCAAGAAATATATTTCACATTTAAGAAAAGATATGAGAACAGCTCCAGATTCAGAGATTACAATAGATAGTTAGTAATTACTAACTAAATACCAAAATGCCTCGGCGAAGCCGAGGCATTTTAATTAGTCATTGATAATTAGTAATCAGTAATTATTTTTGATTCTGGATAAATTATATCCCAAAGTTTTCCTGCGACATTGTGTGGTTTACCTACAAGGGGGAAGTGGTGCAGATCTATAAATGGAGCAGAATTGCATTCAATCACACCAGAGTGTGGTTGATCACGCCACGACATCGAAACGTCATCCATAATAAAGTCTACACCAATGAGTGGGTCGTCGAGTACATTTGCTATTTTTTCAAGCATAGTTATATTGTCAGGATGGATTACTTCTGTCATATCTGTGATTCCTCCACCAACTGCACGACTTGTTTTTTGACCGAGAGTTATGATTTCATCTTTTTTCGCAATTGTTTCAGATGTTTTACCCCAATGAGTTAATTCTTTGATGGCTTCTTCATCGAGTGATAGTTGGTGGAATATAGGACCAGAGCGTAATGGGTTTTTGTTTTCAATATCAATAAGTTCTTTTACTGTGTGAATTCCATCACCTATTACATAAGCGGGTTCTCTACGGAGGCAAGCTACAAATTTTTTACCAATAAGTGTTCCCCGAAAGACATACCCAGAAAGTTCTTCTTCAATCATAACCCAAGGAGATAGTTTATGTGCACACTTATAGGCTTTAATTAATTCTTCCTCGGTAGAGATATGTGTAGTTGTGTGGCGAGAACGGGATCCAAGGTTTGGTTTTGCTATTACTGGTTTTTTCAATGAATTAAATATTTTTAAAGCCTGTTTTTGACTACTTGCAATTCCACCATTTGCTACAGGAATCCCTTCCTTTTTAAAATGCTTCTTCATTTCATTTTTGTTATCCATCCATTCTAATCCTTTAGGATTGTAATCTTTTGGACGGGGAAGTACATCAAAGAATCGCATTTGACCTTTATATATTGAGGTAAAAATATCGTGACCAATATTAAATAAATTAAATTCAGACATTTCAATTCCTCTTTCCC
Organism: Minisyncoccia bacterium; assembly: GCA_038323465.1. Taxonomy (GTDB): domain Bacteria; phylum Patescibacteriota; class Minisyncoccia; order Phycocordibacterales; family UBA9973; genus UBA8515. The sequence goes on from JBBQGX010000006.1 coordinate 7,078, forward strand.
TTGCCTCTTTCCAAAGGACATTAGCTCTACTACTATCAAAATTACTTGGTTTTTTTGTAATTGATCCCATGTGAAGCAATGTCAAAGTCTTAGTGAGTATTGGTCCAATACACTCAAGTTTGTCTTCAGGGATAAGTCTTCCCATCCAATTAGTCCAAGGGTCGATCATAGCACTGAGCAGTATAGATATATAGACCGCAGTATGATTTACTTGTGCCCCTCCACAATCCACACAATAGTTTTTCTTTTTTTGTTTTGGCATGTTTATATAGTATCAGACTAATGTGCTACTGCAAAACCTAGGACTTTTTTGGCGCCGGACTTCTTTAGGATTTTTATTATCTCGGTTATTGTAGCACCGGTAGTTGTGACATCATCTATTATGATTATTGTTTTACCTTTTACAAGTTCTGGATTTTTAATTTCAAATGCCCCTTTTATATTTTTCAATCTCTTTGTTCTATTTGTTATCTTGGCTTGGGGGATCGTATTAGCTTTTTTTGTAACAATATTATTTTTGAGTTGCAGTATATTTTCCTTTACAGAACTACAAAAACTTTTTGCAATAATTTCAGATTGATTGTATCCTCGGCTTCTCTTCCTATCTATTGAGATAGGGACAGGGACAATATATATAGGAGAACCTTGCGAGAATATCTGTATATTAGCTATCTCCTCCAGCATCTCATAGTATAGTAATCGTCCCAATTCTTGACCGATTTTTTGCGAATGATAATATTTTAAATTCCAAATCACTTTTTTAACAATAGGGTCCCGGTAGTCGTATATCGCCATTATATTATTTTCGGTTTCTCTATCTACTTTACGTAATTTTTTTATACAACTCTCACATAGCATACGACCCGAGACACGACAACCTATACATTTAGAAGGGAATAATATCTCCAAGAAGTAATTAGTTATATATCTTATACTTATAATAATAGATTTTCTCATTTCCTAATTTTACTATATATATGTTATACTGAAAAGTACTAATATGGATGATTCGTTAAAGACAATAATATCTTCTGGAATGGCTTCTTTGTCTAGTATATTTTCTTCTGATAAATCTTCGAGAAGTGTTTTGGGTGTGGATATTGGATCTTCTGCTATCAAGGTTGTTCAATTAAAAAAGAAAAATGGCAAAGCTATTCTTGAAACATATGGAGCTATTTCTCTTGGACCTTATGCTAATACAGATATAGGTGCTGTTACTAATTTACAAACAGATGATATTGTTAAAGCTCTTCTTGATGTAATAAAAGAGTCCAATGTGACGATTCTCTCTGGGGCCATTGCTATTCCATCATCTTCTTCTTTAATTTTTACTATTTCACTCCCGGATAATATTACTGAAGATAAATTAGGAAGTGTTATTCCGATCGAAGCTAGAAAATATATTCCTGTGCCTATATCTGAAATTACCCTCGATTGGTTCGTATTACCAAAAGATAGTGATTCATCTGAAAATGATATTGTAAATCAAAAAACTACCCCAAATTTGATTGACTCAAAGACCGAGGTTCTTGTTGTTGCAATACATAACGATATTCTTTCTCGTTATCAAGAAATTTTGAAAAAGACAGGTATTCGTTCTGATTCATTCGAGATGGAAATTTTTAGTAATATTAGATCATCTTTTTTGCATGATTTAGCCCCAGTTTTGATTATTGATTTTGGGGCTTCTAAAACCAAACAATCTATAGTTGAAGAGGGTGTTGTTCGTGTCTTTCATGTCGTCAATAGGGGCGGATCAGATATAACAAAAAATATTTCATCTTCACTCAATATTTCATTTTCAGAGGCCGAGAAAATAAAAAGAGAAGTCGGGTTAGAGGTAAATAGTAATCCTGAAGTTGCAGACATTATTCGACTATCTGTCGATTATATTTTTTCAGACATAAATAGTGTTGTGTTTAATTATCAGAAGAAGTATAATAAAACTATCAGTAAAGTTATTTTAACTGGTGGGGGATCTCTCATTAAAGGGCTTATGGAAAAAGCAGTATCGAATTTTCATACAGAAGTAGTTTACAGCAATCCTTTCTCTAAAACTGAAGCCCCTGCATTTCTATCTCCCATATTAGCAATTAGTGGACCTGAGTTTAGTGTTGCAGTCGGCCTTGCATTGCGACAATTATCATAAATTTAATTATGGAGAATTCATTTCAAACATCTTTTATACCTAAAAAACCTATTGTTGAAAATGGTGTTAATATTTCTTCTGACGATAAAAAGACAACCAGTATTTTTATTGTTGTGACAGTTTTAATACTTATTGTCATGATCCTTTCGACTGGTGGATTATATTTATACAAAGAATATTTAAATAAGAATATTGGAAATCTAAAATCAGATCTATTTAAAATAAGTAAAAGTTTTGACCAAGATACAATTATGGAATTAGAGACTTATGATAAACGCACCAAAACAGCTAGGCAAGTATTAGGAAGTCATATTGTATTGACTCCATTATTTGAATTGATTGGAAAACTTACTCTCTCATCTATTCAGTACACTAAGTTTGATCATAGTACAAGTAATGGAAATTTTTCAGTAAAAATGTCAGGTATTGCTCGTGATTATCGGTCTATTGCTCTTCAAGCTGATGTTTTTAATACAAAAGAAGGGAGCGTGTTAAAGGATGTTATTTTTTCTAATTTAACAAAAAATAAAAATAATTACGTTGTTTTTGATGTAGAATTTAACGTGGATCCTTCTTTTCTTTCTTATTCTAATAATATTTCAAATATGAATACCAATGTGGCAAATATTATTGATACTTCAGATACAAATTTTAGCAATACAGTATCAAATACCACTAACAATACTCCTACAGATGATTTAAATAGAGCATTATCAACATCACCAGATAATAATATCCAATAATTATGAAAATAATCCTTCCAATTTTTTTTATACTAATATCAATTGTTGTTTTTATTTTTGGTGTCAACCAATTTTATAAAGATGTTTCAACCTTGAAGGAAGAAATTTCTGTTTATAAGGAAGCTCTTGATAATTCAACAAAATTACTGACAACTCAAGATACTTTACTAAAGAATTATAATGAAATAAAACAAGAAGACAAAGAACGTTTGAATAATTTTCTACCAGGTTCTGTAAACAATATTGAATTTATCTTGGAAATTGAGCATATCGCCAATATTCATAATATGCCAATAAAAGATATTAAATTTGAAGCAATGAAGAAAAAGATAACTCCTAATGATCCCAATATGGTAGTTTCAGAAATTCCTACTGATAATCGTTCTTATGGTGTTTTCCCTGTTGAATTTACAACTGAAGGTAGTTATGATAGATTTCTAGATTTTTTGAAAGACCTTGAATTTAACCTTAGGTTGGTTGACATAAAATCTATTTCTTTTTTAGTTTCTGACAATAAAAATGCTGAAGTTGGAGTAGATCCCAATGTTTATACTTATAATTTAAAAGTCGAAACATATTGGCTAAAATAATTTTTACTAAAATTATTTGCCCGATCAAATAAGGTTTAGGGCTTAAACAATAATTATGCATAGAAAATACAACAAATTCTTAATAGTTTCTTTTATAGGAGTCTTAATCTTTGGTTTTTATACGTATTTTTATAATGACTTGAGATCAGAGGCTGCTTCTTCTGATGGGACACTTACTTCTTCTTTAGATATTACAAATGGAGCTAATTCGCAGAGTGTCAAAGCTAATGAAGATACTGTTTTTATTATAAAATTGATTTCCCTTAATAATCTAAAGATAGATAAAGATTTATTTTCTGAGAATTCATTCAGATTACTTATTGACAATAACATAAAATTAGAAACACCTCTTTATGGACGTGTTAACCCTTTTTCTCCTACAGATGTTAAGGATATTGCTAATAAAACAGTAATTGTTAAAACAAATGGAGCTGTATCAATAACAAATAAGTCAGCAATTTTAGCTGGAAGTATCGAAGGAGGGACATCAAATTCTGTATACTTTGAGTATGGACCAACAGCAACCTTTGGTAAAGTAACCCCTAAGTTAACTTTATCGTTGATTGGTAATTTCTCATCTAATATAATTGGGTTAACTCAAAAAACTACTTATTATTATCGTAGTGTTGCAAATATAAATGGTGCGAATGTTTATGGGGAAGTAATGTCATTTAATACAAATTAGTATGATACTTTTAGAAGAATTAGTTAAGCACGGTCTTTTACGTGAAGATCAGGTGCCTGAAATAGTTAAAAACGCTGAAGATAAATATAACGGTAATATTGAGCAATCTCTTATTAGTTATAAAATCAGCGAAGACTCAATCCTTGAACTAAAAGGATCTATTTATAATATTCCAGTAAAAAAAATTGACCCAAACATGATTACTAATTCAGTCTTGAAAATAATTCCTGTTGAGACAGCTAAAAATTATCAATTTGTTCCAATTGGAATAAATAGCGGAGTTCTTGAAGTAGGAATTATTGATCCTGAAAATGTTCAAGCTATTGATGTCCTGACTTTTATTACTGCTAAGCTCGACAAGCCTTTCAAATTGTTTTTAATAAGTAATTCTGTTTACAATAAGCTCCTTGAAAAATACGATGGTCTTGGGAGTGAGGTTGATCAAGCCTTAAATGATCTCGATCAAGAAATTGCTTTAGTCTCTAGTGGTGAAAAATCAAAAACCGAAACAGTAGGAGTTTTAAAAGATGAAGAAAGAATAACCGAAGATGCCCCTATTATAAAAATTGTGGCTGTTATTCTGAGGCATGCAGTAGAGGGGAATGCTTCCGATATTCATATAGAACATGTAGGAGAAAAAATTAAAGTTAGATTTCGTGTTGATGGAATTTTGCATACCTCTATTACGCTTCCTTTAGCTGTTTACAATGGAGTTATTGCACGTATTAAAATTTTGGCTAAACTTCGGCTTGATGAAAAAAGGAAACCTCAAGACGGAGGATTTTCAGCTAAAATAGAAGGTCATAAAATTGATTTTCGTGTCTCAACTATGCCATCTTATTTCGGGGAAAAGGTGGTAATGAGAATTCTTGATTCACAAAGAGGAGTTAAACCACTTAACGATCTTGACATGTCCCCAGAGAATCTTACTCTTGTCAGGGAAGCCCTCGGTCGTCCTTATGGACTTATCCTAATGACAGGTCCGACTGGTTCAGGGAAAACTACGACTTTGTATTCAATGATAAATGAACTTGATCATGAAGAAGAAAATGTTGTTTCTCTCGAAGACCCTGTTGAGTACCATATGGAAGGTGTAAATCAATCTCAAGTTGCACCGGAGATCGGATATACTTTTGCCTCTGGACTTCGTTCCATATTAAGACAAGACCCCGATGTGATCATGGTGGGGGAGATTCGAGATAAAGAAACTGCAGAACTTGCCATACAAGCTGCTCTCACTGGACACTTAGTCTTATCAACACTTCACACCAATAGTGCTGTTGGAGCTATTCCTCGTCTTATTGATATGGGGATAGATCCTTATCTTATAGCCCCAACTTTGATCCTATGCATGGCTCAACGTTTAGCTCGAAAAATATATCCTGAGTCTAAACAAAAGATTTTAATGGATGATTCTATCAAGCTTATGGTCAGTAAGCAATTTGATGACTTGCCAATAGAATTTAAATCAAAAATAGTCTTTGGAGATTCGATTTATGAAGCAGTACCTTCACCTGAATGCCCCTCTGGTATGAAAGGGCGTGTACCTGTGTATGAGATGTTTAAAATTGATAAAGAAATGCAAGAAATTATACTTAAGAAACCTCAAGAACAGGAAATATACAAACTAACTCGTTCTCGTGGAATGATCACTATTCGTGAAGATGCTATAATTAAAAGTATAAATGGGCTTATTCCTTTCAAGGAAGTTTATAATTTCTAAATAGTAGGAAATTAATTATTATTATATTATACTATAGAGGTATGGAATCAAATAAAAAAATTCTTATTATTGATGATGATAATTTTCTTTTGGATATGTATGCTTTAAAATTTAGTAAATCAAATTTTGATGTTACGACGGCTGCTGGTCCAGAATTTGCTCTTGAGAAATTGCGTAGTGGTTTTATTCCAAATGTAATACTTCTCGATATTGTGATGCCAATCATGGATGGTTTTGAATTGATGGAAAAAATGAAAGAAGAAGAATTGGCCTCTACTTCTATTCGTATAATTTTATCAAACAGAGGTCAACCATCAGACGTAGCTAGAGGTGAAGCTCTCGGAGCCGCAGGGTATATAGTGAAAGCTTCAAGTACTCCATCAGAAGTTATACAGAAAGTTCAAACTATTATAAAAGAGTCAAATAATAAATAATTTAAAATGGATTACAATAAATATCTAGATGAAATATTAACAAGCTTAATTCATGAAGATGGATCGGATTTGCATTTAGGAATAGGCCGTAAACCAGCTGTTCGTATAAATGGTCAACTTGTTTTTCTTCAAAGTAAAGAAATTTTAACTCAAGAGGATGTAATAAGTATTTTGAAGATGCTTGTCGGTTCGGAAAAAACAACAAAATTTATGGAGCTAAAAGAACTGGATTTTTCTTTCACTTTTAAATCAACAACCCATCTAAGAGGTAATGCTTTCTTTCAAAGAGGTAATATCTGTATAGCTCTTCGTTTGGTTCCAAAAGCTAAAACTTTTGAAGAATTAAATCTTCCTGCAATTTTGAAAACTTTTGCCAACAGAAAGCAAGGATTCTTTTTAGTGGTAGGGCCTGTTGGTCAAGGAAAATCGACGACACTTTCAACAATGATTAATCACATTAACAAAGAAAGCACAACTCATATAATTACAATCGAAGACCCCATTGAATTTGTTTATTCTCAAGATAAGTCAATAATAGATCAACGTGAAATTGGATTAGATACAAGTGATTTTCCCGAAGCTCTCAAATCAGTTTTTCGTGAAGATGTAAATGTTATTTTGATAGGAGAAATGCGTAATATTGAAACGATGTCAGCCGCAGTCACTGCTGCTGAAACTGGGCACTTGGTCTTCTCAACTTTACATACCAATAATGCCTCTCAAACCATTGATCGTATCATAGATTCATTTCCAGCGAACCAACAGGATCAGATTCGTTTACAGTTGGCTTCATCTCTCGTTGGTATACTTTCACAACGTCTCCTTCCTCGTATTACCGGAGGAAGAATCCCAGCTTTTGAATTACTTATCAACAATAATGCTGTAGCTAATTTGATTAGAGAAAAAAGAACTCACGAAATCAATACTGTCATAGAGACATCTTCTGAGCAGGGGATGATCGACATGAATAGATATCTGGTTGAATTGGTCGGCAAAGGAGAAATCTCACTTGAAAGCGCTTATCAATATTCATTTAATCCAAAAGCTCTCGAAAGGATGCTTTAAAAATTATGTTATTTAAATACGAAGCAATTACAAATACAGGCGAAAAGAAAAAAGGAGATATTGATGCATCTTCAAAAGATTCTGCTATTTCAGCACTACAGCGTCGTGGATTAATAGTTTCATCTATTGCTGACGATGAAATCAAAAAAGGTATTTTACATTTGGCTTTCTTTGATAAAAGAGTCAAAATGAAAGATGTAGTTATCATGTCGAGACAAATCTCGACACTCTTTGAGGCTCAAGTTTCTGCTTTGAAATCTTTTAATTTACTCGCAACAAATACCGAGAATCCTGCTCTTGTTAAAATTTTAAATACTATCTCTTCTGACATTCAATCAGGAGTCTCAATTTCTGAAGCTATGTCTCGTCACCCTGATGCTTTCTCTGTTTTTTATATAAATATGATCAGGGCTGGAGAAGAGTCTGGTAAACTTACTCAGACATTTTTATATTTAGCGGATTATCTAGATCGTCAATATCAACTGACTTCTAAAACCAAGAATGCCCTTATTTATCCTTCCTTTGTTATTGGTGTTTTTGTTATTGTTATGCTGTTGATGTTTACGTTTATTGTTCCTAGACTTGCTGTCATTATCAATGATTCTGGCCAAGCTATACCACTTTCTACAAAGATAGTGTTTGGAATTAGTAAATTACTAACGAGTTATGGTTTGTTTGTTTTAATAGGTTTATTTGTATTTGTTTTTTGGTTATATAGATTTTCTAAATCAGATTCAGGTATGAAGTATTTGGATAGACTAAAAATATCTGTTCCAATATTTAAAAATATATATACAAAATTATATCTCTCTCGAATAGCTGACAATATGGACACGATGCTTTCATCAGGGATTCCTATTATTCGCGCTATTGAGTTGACTTCGGTAGTTGTCGGCAATAGAGTTTATGAAGATATATTAAAAGATGCGACAGAGAGAGTCAAAGGGGGAAGCTCTCTTTCCGATGCTTTTGCTGCTAATCCAGAGATACCTCCTATTATGGCTGGAATGATTCATTTGGGGGAAGAAACTGGATCATTGGTGAGTATTTTGAAAACATTAGGTAAATTTTATGCTCGTGAAGTAAATGATGCAGTTGACACACTCGTTAGTTTGATTGAGCCGATGATGATCGTTGCTCTTGGTCTCGGAGTAGGTCTTCTCCTAACTTCTGTCTTGATGCCGATATACAATATTGCAGGAGGAATTTAGATAATTACCAATTACTAAAGACTAATTAAGAATTAAATATAAAATACAGGGAATTTGGCAAAGCCAAATTCCCTGTATTTTAATCAGTAATAAGTAATTAGTAATTAGGCTACTGTGGATAACTATTCTAACTAAAGTTAGAATAGTTATCCACAGCAACCCCCTATTGTGCTTTTCTTAAACGAGTATGATATAATATAGTTATTAAAAAGTAAGGTCGCTTCTTTTTTAATAAAAGAAATTATTATAAGTTTTATTAATATTTTCCGCAAAAGCGGATCCGCGTAAAAAACGGAAAATAAATTATGAAAAAAAATAAAGGTTTTACATTAATTGAGTTGCTCGTTGTTATCGCAATCATCGGTATATTAGCATCAGTTGTTTTGACATCACTAGGTAGTGCAAGAGGAAAAGCAGAAATTGCAGCATTTAAAGCAGAGGCTTCTGCTGCTGTTGGTACATTTGTTATAGCTTGCGACACTGGTGCCACTGAATTAACTACAGCTATTACTGCTGCCAATGCTGCTAGTACTAAAACAACTTATACTGCTGCTTTACCTGCAGCTAGTTGTGGTCCAGCTGGTGGAGGAACTTTTGCAGTAACAGTTGTCGCAGATAATGCTTCAGTCCCTGCCGCCTGTGATACTACTACTGTCAGAGAATCAGGTGTTACATTTACTACAGGTTGTTAATTTAATTGTTTTAAATAAAAACTACTCTAAAAAGAGTAGTTTTTATTTTTTTTGTATAGTATAATAATATAATAAGTGATATGTTTATATTATTATTTTATTTATATATTTTTAATTTATGAAAAACAATAAAGGTTTTACTCTTATTGAATTATTGGTTGTTATTGCAATTATTGGTATCTTAGCTTCAGTTGTTTTAACCTCACTAACTGGAGCTAGAGAGAAAGCTAATCGTACAGCAACAATTGCAATATTAAAAGGTGTCATACCAGAACTTACTATTTGTAGAGATGATGAAGGGTCTGGTTATACCGATGCTGTTCCTACAGCAGACACAACTTTCGTTTGCCAAGATGCAGATACTGGAAATGTCGTAAAGACAGGCCATGAAGATATTTTCTGGCCAGCTTTATCTGGTGATTGGGCTTACAATCAGCCCACAGGGTTACTCTCAGACGATACTTACTCCTTTACAGCATCAAAGACAGGTCAGACCGATGTTGTGTGTTTAGTGTCTACAGGAGCTTGCTCTTAATCTAGTAAATCAAAAGCAAAATACACACCCTTCTGGTGTGTATTTTGCTTTTGATTTATTTTGAATAATGTTACAATATACCTATGAATATCCTTATCTTTGTTTTTATATTTTTACTAGGAACGATTATCGGAAGCTTCCTCAATGTTGTTATCTATCGCTTCAATACTGGCAAGCCTATCGTCAATGGTCGTTCGATCTGTATGACTTGTGATAGGACTCTTCGTTGGTATGAACTCATCCCTGTTTTTTCTTTTCTTATTCAGTCTGGGAAGTGTCGTCGATGTGCCGAGCGCATATCACACCAATACCCACTCGTAGAACTAGGTACTGGTTTGATGTTTTTACTTGTGGCCTATCACTTTCTACCCATCATGATATTTTCTTACTGGACATATATCTTCCTAGTAATCTTTTATGTTTTCATTTTTTCAATTTTGATAGTTATATCAGTCTATGATATTCGACACAAAGTTATTCCTGACAAGCTTGTGTATGTATATGTTTTTGTTTCTCTCATTTCTATTTTTATAAATCACACTGGGTTTGGATCATTATTTGTCTTGCCTTCAATCTCCTCGGTCATTGCGGGGCCAGTTCTCTCTATGCCATTTGCTCTCATATGGCTAATATCAAAAGGGAAGTGGATGGGACTAGGTGATGCAAAGCTAATGCTTGGTATCGGTTGGATGCTCGGTCTATCGCTCGGGTTCGCTTCTATGATATTGTCATTTTGGATAGGGTCTATCGTTAGTCTCTTTATTATATTATTCTCTCGTAGTAAAATTAGCATGAAAACAGAAGTTCCCTTTGCTCCATTTTTGATTATCAGCACTCTCATCGTATTTCTTTTTAGCCTAGATATCCTAACTCTAGCTTCAATATTTCAGTTTTAATTTATTGTTTAATCTATTACATCGATGAATAAAATTTTAAAAAGAAAAAATAATAGAGCTTTCACTTTAGTAGAACTAATGGTTACTATTTCTATATTTTTAATTCTTTCATCTATTGTGATATTTGATTATAGTAGTTTCCGCTCACAAGTCTCCTTACAAAATTTGACCGACAATATAGCCCTCTCTATCCGCAAGGCTCAAAGTTTCGCTATTGGAGCACGTCGGGCAGTTGGCCAAAGTGTAGTATCACCTTTTAATAATAGTTATGGAATACATTTTTCAACTGAGGGTAGTACTCCTGGATCACTTTCTGGTTCTAGAAAATCATTTTTGTTGTTTTCTGTACCATCTACTTCTACAAAAAAATCTTATTCAACATCAGAAGTATGTGGAACAACCGGTAACCAATGTTTAGAATTATTTGATATATCACATGCTGACATGATTGAAAGCATAACAGCTATTGGTTTTGGGGGCACTATTACTTCATTAGATATTGTTTTTACAAGACCAAATCCTAGAGCCGAGTTCTATGTAAACAAGGGTACTTCTGCCATGAGTTCTGTTACATCTGCGAGTATTAAAGTATCTAATGGTTTAGGTTCAACAGATTCCAAATATAAATTTAAAACAATAACAGTTCAAAATACAGGACAGATAAGTATTCAATAGTAATCAAACACGACACAAATACGCGAATGAGAACGGATAACACGAATAAAAAATCAATACAATTATAAAAAAAATGAAAATTATTAAATTACAACAAAATAAGGCCTTCACTCTGATAGAGCTCATGGTAGCTACAACTATTTTTTCCATTATTATGCTTATGGGGGTGGGTTCACTTGTTGTTTCCTCAAATTCTGCCAAGTATGCTCGACGACTTCGAATTGCTGTTGATAATGTGAATTTTGCCATGGAGAGTATGACTCGCGAGATTCGTATGGGGACTAATTATTATTGTGGTGATACTGTTGTGCTAAGTATAAATCTAGGTACTTCTGATTGTAAAATTAAACATATAATTGCCTTTAAACCGCAAGATGTTTTAGGAGCTCCAGATAGAGTTTCTTATCAAGCTACATCAAAAAATGGAGATGGTAAATACCCGTATACTTTAGAAAGATGTGAATTCAAATCTTCCACAACAACTTGTGTCAGTATTACTTCATCAGATGTTGATTTAGATATTTTAAATTTTTTTGTAGATGGTTCAGCATTGCCTCCTTTTAACACAGTACAACCAAGTGTAAAAATTTTATTAAAAGGGGTTGTAAATATTGGAGGAACTGGAACTCCATTTGCTCTTCAGTCTATAGCTTCCCAACGTTCGACAGAAAAATAATAATATTAGAATTTAGTAAATTAGATGAAAATACAATTAAAACAAAAGAATAGAGGGTTTACCATAATTGAAGCAATAATTGCAGTTTTTATACTTTCTATGTCAATAACAGCAATGTTGGGTTTAACAGCTTCAAGTATGACAAGTGCTCGGTATGCTGACAATGAAATCACTGCCAATTACCTTCTTCAAGAGGCGGTTGATTCTATTCGAAATAGTCGCGACACTATTGTTTTTCAACAAAAAAATTGGGCTGGATTCTTAGCTAGATATACTAGTTGTTTTAGTCCAAATGGATGTGAAATTTTAAATACGGGATATTTTTACCCAACGGGTAATGGTTTTGGTGCCCAAGCCAAAGAATGTAATACTAACCCAACTTTTGGTGAGATTAAGTGCTCTATCCTTAAATATGATAGTTCCGCATCAAATCAAGCTTTTTATTTATCAAACGCAGGAACGAATAGTAGATTTAAAAGACGAGTTAAAATGGAAATGGTCCAAAGTGGTGATGGAGTGAAAGTGAAAGCGACAATAGAATGGCAAAATGGGGCATCAACTAAATCTCAATCATTAGAAACTATTCTTATGAATTGGCAAAAGGATTAATATATTGATATGAATAAATATTTTTCAAAAACAAAAAATAAAGGGTATGCTATATTGTTTACAATTATAGTTATTAGTATTATTTCTATGATTTCTTTTGGGCTTGCCGATACGGCTTTTAAACAAATGATTCTCTCTGGAGTTGCTCGTGATTCGACGACAGCATTTTATATGTCAGATATTGCTGTAGAGTGCGCTTTGTATATAGACAATGAAAGTTTGATTAATTCTTATACATTATTCCCTTCCTCTTATACTTGTGCGGGTTTTGACTTATCAATAACTGGCACTCTTTTGAATTATACTATTAAATATACTTCATCTGATAATAGTAAATGTTTTGAAGCTGATATTGTAAAAAAGTTTATAAATGCAGACGATATTCAAACAACCGTAAATGCTCGAGGTTATAATATGTGTGATAAATCTAATATTCGAACAGTAGAACGGGCAGTTGAAGTTAAATATGGAGGAGCTTAAAATTAAGAATAGAATAATAAAACTTAGGCAGGAAATTTCACGTTTACGTGAAGAATATCATACAAAAAATAATCCCAAAGTTACCGATGATGTTTATGAATCCCTAACTCGAGAACTTCACAAACTAGAAGGTGAATATCCAGAATATGCTGATAGAGAAAGCTCTATAGAGAGAGTGGCAGGAGCTCCTCTTCCTAGTTTTAAAAAAGTAAAGCATGATATAAGGATGTTATCGCTTAATGATGCTTTCTCATATACTGAAGTAGAGAATTGGGAAAAGAGGATAAATAAATTATTAAACGATGGAGATAAGATAGAGTATTTTTGTGAAGTAAAACTTGACGGACTCACTGCCTCTCTCATATATATAGATGGAGTTTTTGTGAGTGGTGCGACTCGTGGTGATGGATTTATCGGTGAGGATGTCACAGAGAATTTGAAAATGATAGAGAGTATTCCGCTCAAACTTAAAGGGGATATAAAGGGCAAAATTGAAGTCAGAGGGGAGGTTGTGATGACCAAGAGCGCTTGGCAGAAATTAAATAAAATACAAGAGGAAAATGGTAAGCCTACTTTTGCAAATACTCGAAATGCTGCAGCGGGGAGTCTTCGTCAGCTTGATCCAAAAGTTGCACAAGAAAGGAAGTTAGATTTCTTTGCTTGGGATATTCCACAACTCTCAATTAAAAATTACGATTTTGCTGAAATCGTGTCGCGGAATCGTCCATTAAAACGCGATCCAGAATTACCAATTAAAAATCATTCAGATAAACATACATTACTTAGAGATTTTGGTTTTCAACTTGCTCCCTATGAAAAGAAAGTTAGGAATTTGAAAGAAGTATTTTCGTTTATTGAAGAAATTGGTAAAAAACGAGCTGACTTTCCGTACGGGACTGATGGTATGGTTATTTCAATTGATAATCTAGAGTTGCAAGAAGGCTTAGGTTTCGTTGGGAAAGCACCTCGTTATATGATTGCCTTTAAATACCCAGCTGAACGCGCTACTACGATGGTAACAGATATTACGGTAAATGTAGGCCGTACAGGAGCCATGACTCCTCTTGCCCATTTCAATCCAACACTAGTGGCTGGTTCGACAATTTCAAAAGCCACGTTGCACAATATGGATCAGATTGAGAGACTCGATATAAGAATCGGAGATACTGTTGTTATTCAAAAAGCAGGGGATGTTATACCCGAAGTAGTTGAAGTTTTGAAGGATATGAGAGCGGGCTCCGAGAAAAAATTTAAAATGCCGAAAAATTGTCCGGTGTGTGGGACAGAAATAGAAAGAAAAGGGTTTGATTTGATAGGTCTTTCCTCACGTAGTGTAAAGGAGAGAGGTAAATCCTTGGCAAATCAGACATCATCCGTTGCTTACTATTGCACAAATAAAAAATGCCCAGCAAGAGAGCGACGTGGACTTCAGCACTTTGTAAATATATTTGAGATTTACGAAATAGGTCCAAAGATTTTAGACAGATTGAAAGATGAGGGATTGATAACGGATGCCTCTGATTTATTTACATTAGAAGAATCCGACCTATCAGGATTGGAACGATTCGGGGTAAAATCAGCAGAGAATATAATAACTTCTATCAGAACTCATAAAAAAGTTTCACTTTGGAGATTTATTTATGCACTAGGAATACTCCATGTAGGAGAACAAACAGCTGGTGATGTGGCAAATCATTTTGGGACACTAACAAAGCTTTATAATGCTAGCCAAGAAGAGATAAATAATATTCCCAACATTGGACCGGTAGTTTCAGCTAGTCTCTATGAATTTTTTCATCAAAAAGAAAATATTATGTTTATGGATAATTTATTTAAAAACGGTGTTGTTATAAATACTACAATAGTAAACAAAAGTAATAAATTAAAAGATAAGATTTTTGTTCTTACTGGCACACTTTCCTCTGTATCACGTGATGATGCCAAGAAAATGATAATAAAAGAAGGTGGGAGAATTTCAGGATCAGTTTCAAAAAAGACTGACTATGTAATAGTAGGGGACGAACCAGGTAGTAAGTACGATGATGCTAAAAAACTCGGAATAAGAATACTCAATGAATCAGAATTTCTAAAAATGTTTTAAATATGCTATTCTTAGCATATGGAACTAGAAGTAATAAAAAAATTAGCTACTATGGCCCGTGTAGATATGGACGAGATGGAAATGCAAGAAATTGCTGATAGTTTCGGTCCGATTTTGTCATATGTCGGTCAGATTCAGGAAATATCAGAAAATGGTGGCAATCGCGAGAATTTAATTGATAATGTTCCTCATAATGTTTTACGAGAAGATATCGTGACAAATAAAGGTGGTGAGTATACCGATAAAATATTAGGACAAGCTCCAAAAATTCAGGATGGATTCTTAAAAGTAAAACAAATTTTATAGCAAGACATAAATACACGAATAAAAACGAATAACGAGAATAAATAACATATGAAAATAAACCTAATAGATTTAACAATTGAAAAAGCTCATAATAGTTTATTAAAAGATGAATATACAGTACTTGATTTGGCTAATGCTTATCTTGCTGTTATTAAAGAAAAAAACGAAGAGTTGAATGCTTATCTTGAAATCTTTTACACTGATATTATTAAACAAGCTGAAGTTGCTCAAAAAATGTTCCAAGCTGGTACTTCTACTTTAATGACAGGTATCCCTATTGCTATTAAAGATAATATTTTGTTTGAAGGTCATATTGCCTCAGCTTCATCCAAAATGCTTGAGAATCATGTTGCAGTTTACGATGCTTTTGTAATTAAGAAATTAAAAATGGAAGGTGTCGTCATTTTAGGCCGAACCAATATGGATGAATTTGCTATGGGTTCTTCAACTCAAACTTCAGCATATGGTGCCACTCGCAATCCTCACGATATGACTCGTGTTCCTGGTGGCTCTTCAGGTGGCTCGGCCGTGGCTGTGGCTTCCGATATGGCTCTTGTATCACTTGGTACTGAAACTTGTGGTTCTGTTCGTCAGCCCTCATCATTTTGTGGTTTGGTTGGTATCAAACCAACTTACGGTTCAATTTCTCGAAGTGGCATTATTGCCATGGGTAGTTCTCTTGATCAAGTTGGACCAATGGGTAAAACTATTGCTGACGTTGAAATACTTTACAATGCTATCTATGGTCATGATATTTTAGATAGCACATCTCTTTCTGATAAATTTAGAAGGACCGTCCTTGGAGAATTTAAAGGACAGTCTTTTAAAAAAAGAATTGGTGTACCTCGAGAATTTCTAAAAGGTGAGGGTATTAATGAAGAAGTTTTAAAAAATTTTGATGAGAGTTGCCAAAAATTAAAAAATCTTGGGTATGAAATAGTGGATGTATCTTCAGATATGATGAAGTATTCTCTGGCTGTTTATTATATTATTATGCCAGCTGAAGTATCTAGTAACTTGGCTCGTTATGATGGGATTCGTTACGGCCTATCAGTTGATGCTTCAAATCTTTATGATGTTTATGCTAAAAGCAAAGGTCAAGGTTTTGGTAAGGAGGTACGTCGCCGACTACTTCTTGGTACCTATATTCTTTCTCATGGTTATTATGATGCTTATTATAATAAAGCACTAAAGGTTCGAGATATGATAAAAGAAGAATTATTAAATATATTTAAAGATGTTGATGTTTTGATTACCCCCACTGTACCATTTCCAGCTTTTAAATTAGGAGAAAAGATGGATGATCCGATTGCTATGTATATGTGTGATATTTTCTCAGCTCCAGCAAACTTAGCAGGTATACCAGCTATCTCTATCCCTAGCGGGAAAACAGTAGATGGCTTGCCACTAGGACTTCAAATTACGGCTCCGTATTTACGCGAAGATATTCTCTTTAGTATTGGGAAAGATTTTGAAAAACGAGTATAATAATTATTATGCAACCAACAGTAATACAATCGGCTTTAGATAAACCTCTCTTTGATCCGACATATTTAAATATGGAGTATATTTTCAACAAGATTGCTTCATATATAAATCCTACGGTGAATGCTGTTACTGATACTCATACATGGTCAACTATTGGGACTATTTCAGTTCTAATATCAATTTTAGCTCTCTCAATAATAATTTTTTCATTAGTTAGATTATACGAGATCCAAGTTTTTGATAGAGAAGAGATTGAACATGAGATCAATCATGCTTTAGCTAAAGATAAGGAAAGAGAAAAAAACCTAAATCCAAAATGGAAATATATTTTAACTCTAATAGAAAGCCCAAATGAATCAGATTGGCGAGTTGCTATACTAGAATCAGATACACTTCTTGAACAAAGCTTGAAAGAAAGAGGTTTGGTTGGAGATACAATGTCAGAATTACTTGAAGAAGCAAAACTCAATGGTTATCCAAGTATTCAAAATGCATGGGATGCTCATTTGATACGGAACAAAATTGCTCACGAAGGTCAGGATTATCAAGTGACTCAAATTGAAGGACGACGTGTTATTAAAATGTATCAAAATGTTTTTGAAAGTTTAGAAGTTATTGCTTAAAAAACAGTTGCAAAAAGCAACTGTTTTTTATTTGCGTGGTCGACCGGAACATGAGTACATTTCTTGACCTCGACTAAAATTTTTTCGTCAAAAAATTTTGTCTGGTCACCTCCTCATTATTTTCTCTGCTAAGAAAATATAATTCCGGCGTTCAAGTCCTTAAAATGTTACACATTTTATCGACCACGCATTAAAAAAGAAGACTTTCGTCTCCTTTTTTAATTTGCGCGGACTAGTGGACGAAGTGGGAACTGCCATTCGGGAACATAATGGGTGTATTTATATACCAAGTTTCAATTAAAAGTCAGAAAAACTAGAGATATTGACATAATGGGTTATATTATGCTATAATACACATCAAGAACGATATTGTTCTTATTAAAAAAGGAGGTAATTATGAGTAAGCCAACTATTGGTCAGTCTCACACGGTTATTCAGACCCTTGCAAACAATGTGAATTGGGATGTGTTAGATCACACAATTTTGCAAAAAATTGTAA